>JAZSJO010000210.1:0-16252 GCA_045534365.1 Eubacteriales bacterium | reverse complement strand
GAAAGGAGGTCCTGTATGGACGCAATAAATTACCGTCTTGAAACCTTTGAAGGACCTCTTGACCTTCTCTTGTCTCTGATACAGAAGAACAAGATGTCTATTGACAATATACAGATAAACGTTATCTGCACGCAGTATATTCAGTATATTGAAGAAGCACAGGCTCTCGATATGGAATTGGCGAGTGAGTTCATCGTTATGGCGAGCGAGCTTATGCTGATAAAGTCAAAAATGCTTCTTCCCAAGGTCGAGGAGGAAGAGGAAGACCCGAGAGCCGCCCTCGCCGACGCCCTTGCCAAATATCAGCAGGCAAAGGAAGCGGCAAAAAAAATGGCGCTTCTCTACCCCCGCTTCAGCGGCAGACTTGAAAAGGACACCGACGAGATCTCGATCGATAAGACCTTCGTGCTTGATCAGGAGGTCGAATCGCTCTGCGCCGCTGTCCGAAGGATAATCACATACAATGAAAACAGACCGAAGATAGAGCGCGAGGTCTTCACACCTATGATAAGCGCGCCTATCGTTCCCGTAGAGGTCAAGATCACGGGAATACTTCGCAGAATGTCCAAAAAGCCAAAAACGAGCCTGAAGGAGCTACTCTCCGACTCGGTCTCGCTCCCCGATATGATAGCAATCTTCCTTGGAGTGCTTGAGCTTATCAAAATAAGGAAAATACTTATATCGGACACCGAAGGCACGCTTATTGACCAAAACGCTACATTTATTATTAATGAAGATTCCAACGACGTGGAAAAGGACGCCAACGGCAACGAATTGTACTCGTCGGACTTTGACGAAAAAGGAGGAGACAGGTCTTGAACAATGAAACTCAAACCCAAAACGAGCCCATAACGCTTGAAAAGGTCACCGCGGCTATCGAGGCCATTCTTTTCGCGGCGGGACACCCCGTTGAATATTCGAAGATATCCGAGGTGCTCGGACTTTCTGTAAAGGACGTCAAAAATATGATAGAGGCCATGAGTGCCGAATACAACGGCAGCAACTCCCCCAGAGGCGTTTTGCTCCTTACCTACCCCGACTCCTGCCAGCTTGCGACGAAGGAGGAATTTCTCCCCTACATACGCGAGACTCTGGGTATCAAGCGAGGCGGAAACCTTTCGGCGTCAACTATGGAGGCTTTGGCAGTAGTCGCATACAATCAGCCCGTCACCCGCGCGTACGTTGACGCGGTGAGAGGCGTTGATTCCTCTTACGCTATGACCTCTCTTATCGACAAGGGACTTATCGAATCGCTCTCGCGTCTCGACGCGCCGGGACGCCCGATGCTATACACCACCACGGAAAAATTTTTGCGCGTTTTCGGTCTCTCTTCCCTCGACGAGCTTCCCGAGACCGAGCTTACCCCCACGGCAGTCTCTCCCGAGGCTATGGCAGTTGAGGAGGTAGGATTTACCGCGGGCGTTGCGGCGATATCTGACGAAACGCCCGAAAAAGACGGAGAAATATCCGAATAAAAGCAAAACCGAAAAATCTTTGGAAAGGAGTGATAATTACGCTTGTATTTCTCATAATACTCGCATTCTTCGTGGCTCTGTTCACGATCCGCGCGAGAGTTACGATAGAGATGCGGGAGGAGCTTGCTCTGTGGGTGACCTTCGCAGGCATAAGAATAAATATCCTGCCCAAGAAGCCCAAAAAATACAAAATAAGCGATTACACTCCGAAAAAGATAGCCAAGCGAGACAAAAAAGCCGCGGAAAAGGCGGCTAAAAAGGCAAAGAAGAAGGCGGAAAAGAAGGCAAAAAAGGCGGCGGACAAGCAAAAAAAGAAGGAAGAGCAAAAAAAGCTCACCCGCGCCGAAAAAAAGGCTATCAAGGCAAAGAAAAAGGCGTCGAGACCGCCTTTGCCCGATATGATAAGCCTTTTTGCCGATATAGTCAAGCTATTTTTCTCGGGACTTTTCGGTAAGCTTCACGTTCACGTGGCAAGAATCAGGATCAAGGTCGGCTCTCCCGACGCCGCGTCCACCGCTATGATGTATTGCGGAATATGCACCGTCTTGAATCCCGTTCTCTCATTTATAGAAAAGCATTCGAATCTCCACGGCAGACAGCGCGCGGATATCGATATATCCCCCGATTTTCTCTCCGACGAGCTTAAGACCGACATAAAATTGGGCTTTTCAATGAGTCTTGGAGGTCTTCTCGGCGTACTCTTCAAGGTCGCCTTCAGATTCATCTTCGGTTGGATAAAGATAAAGCCGAGCGCTCACACCGAGAGCGGTAAGGACGCAGATCACGGCAGATCCGATAAAAAGGACAAAAAAGAAAGCTCCCCTTCCCAAAAAAGCGTTGCGAAGGGATAAAATAAAAAATAAATTGCTAACATAAACGAAAGGAAACATTATTATGGCATCCGAAAACAAGCTTCAGGAAGTAGTACAGGCAACACTTGCCCAGATACGCAACATGATCGACGCCGACACGGTTATGGGAACTCCCGTTGAGACCGCATCGGGCACGACTCTCATTCCGATCTCCAAGGTAGCGGTAGGCTACGCTACGGGCGGTATGGACTTCAACGACAAGAACGGCGGCGCGCAGGGCAAGCCCCAGAACTTCGGCGCGGGCGGCGGCACGGGAATCTCGGTTCAGCCTATCGGTATCCTCTGCGTTTCCAAGGACGGCGACGTTGAGCTTATCAACATCGGTATAAAGAATCCCTCCGATCCTATCGAGCAGCTCTCCGACCTTATCGACCGCTCTCCCGAGATAATCGCAAAGGTCAAGGCTCTCTTTGCAAAGGACAAGACCGAGAATAAGGAAGAAGAGACCGAGGAATAAGACTTTCCAAAGTAATAATATCGCCTTCGGACAAATATAATGCTATTAAGTCATTACTTGTCCGAAGGAGGATATTATGCCAAGACAACTTGAATATAAAAGAATTTTATTTTTAGCCGCCATTATTCTGACGGCTGTGTCGTTATGTGTACCGTTATTTCTGCCCTCCGCGGCGCATGAAGGCGGTACGCTTTCTGTAAATACGCCGTCGGTCTCGGCAGACTCCGCCATTCTTATCGAAGCGTCCACGGGAGAAATAGTCTGGTCGAAAAACGCCGACGCGAAAAGGTCGATGGCATCGACAACAAAGATAATGACGGCACTCGTGGCGATTGAAAATTGCGACATTTCAAAGACGGTTGCAATCTCTCCCGACGCCGTAGGAATAGAGGGCTCGTCTGTCTATCTTTACGAGGGTGAAAGGCTCAGAATGGAAGACCTGCTTTACGCGATGCTGCTCGAATCCGCAAACGACGCGGCGGCGGCTATAGCTATTGAGGTCGGCGGAAGCATCGAGGACTTTGCGAAATTAATGAACGCAAAGGCGGCAGAGCTTGGGCTTGAAAGCACACATTTCACAAATCCTCACGGACTTGACGACTCCGAGCACTACACCACCGCCGAGGAGCTTGCAATAATAGCCTCCGCGGCAATGAAAAACGAGACCTTCCGCTCGATAGTCTCAACATATAAAAAGACTATCCCTCTCAACGAGACAGAGGGCGTGCGTCTGCTTATAAACCACAATAAGCTTTTGAAGAGCTACGACGGTTGCGTGGGCGTAAAAACGGGCTATACCAAGAAAAGCGGCAGATGCCTTGTCAGCGCCGCTCTGCGAGACGGAGTCGAGCTTATCTGCGTGACTCTCGACGCCCCCAACGACTGGCAGGATCACTCAAGACTTTTTGACTACGGTTTTTCGCTATACGAGTCGCGTCTTCTCTGCTCCGCGGGAGAATTCAAGCGCGTGCAGAGCGTCGTGGGAGGAAACGAGACTTACGTTATACTTACCAACACGGAGGAGGTAAGAGTAGCTCTGAAGAAAAGCGCGGAGGAGATAAAATGCACCGTCGAGCTTCCCCGCTTCTCCTACGCTCCCGTACGCAAGGGAGATCAGGTGGGAAGGCTTGTATATACCTCGGGAGACGAGACGGTAGCGGAGGTGCCGATAATAGCCTCATATTCGGTTGAAAGGATAATCTACAAAAAGAACGTCTGGGAGCTTATAACGTCGTTGTTTTTTAAATAGCTCCCATATCAAAAGGATTTCTATGGAAAAGATAAGACTTGCAAAATATTTTACCGACTGCGGAATCATATCGCGCAGAGCCGCAGAGGAAGAGATACGCGCGGGCAAAATTCTCGTCAACGGACGCATAGCCGAGCTTGGCGAAAAGATCGAGCCGGGTGTTGACGAGATAGTCTGGAAGGGCAAAAAAATAGTACCGCAGGGCGAGAGTCGAACCTACGTTATGCTCAACAAGCCGCGCGGTATCGTCTGCACCGCTTCCGACGAAAAGGGACGGCGAAACGTCACCGACCTTTGCAGAGACGTCAGGGACGAGCGCGGCAACAAGGTGCGTCTGTACCCTGTGGGCAGACTCGATATGGATTCCGACGGTCTCATTCTGCTGACCAACGACGGCTCTCTTGCCAATAAGCTGACTCACCCGCGTCACTCTATACCCAAAATATATCACGTCACCCTCAAGGACCGCTTTGAGCCCGAAAGCATTTCGGTATTGGGCGAACCAGTCGATCTTGACGGACGGCTTACTATGCCCGTCAAGGTAAAGTATATCTGCGGCGGCGAGGACACCACCACCGTCGAATTCAGACTTTTCGAGGGTAGAAACCGCCAGATACGCAGGATGTGTGAGCTTCACGGAGTCAGGATCGAAAGATTGTCCCGCATAGCGATCGGTAAATTGAAGCTCGGACAGCTTGCCGAGGGCAAGTGGAGAAGGCTTACTCAAGACGAGATCGAATACCTAAAAAACTGTTAAACGAATCAATTTATGGACTTCAAAAACGTAAAGATCGAAAAATTCATTTGAGGAGACACGGTTGGCTAGGCGCAGGCATCTCTCGCGAAAATGCTCGTGGGAGAAAGTCCCGATAATATGACGCTTGGCGACAGTCCCGAAGACTTCCGTGAGCTTTGCGAGAGCTTTTATCAGCCCTCGGATATCCTCTTGCGACGCCCCGCGTCGCTTGAGTGGCGGCACGAGATAGATTGCCTTTTGAAATATTGCCTTTGGGATATGGGACTCGACCACGGCATCAACGGAAGAATAATGAAGCAGGCTCTGCTCTATTCGCCTGAGATGGCAGAGATGCTCTTTACCGAGAGCGGCAGGTGCGTCGGTTGGATATATACGACGGGACCGTAAAAGCGCATCCAATATATAAAAATTCGGAGATAATTTGAAAATATAAAATCAAACTAAAAAACAGTCCGCCGACTGTTTTTTTGTTTTGCACCGCTAACCGTTTCGGTCAAGTCTCAAATCGCCATTCACACCCTATTTTCATTGCAATCGCAATATTCGACACGAATTTACCCTTTTTTCTTCTTTTTCGTTATAAAAATCAAAAATTAATGGTAAATTTTGGCAAAATTAACGAATGGAAATTTCTGGAAAACTATTGCAAAATCTCCTAATTTATGGTAAAATTATACCGTAAACAATAATAATATCTTACAGGAGGTTACACGAAAGTGGAATACACAACAAAAATACTTATCGCTGATGAAAATTCGTCACAGCGCGCGCTGATAAAGGATTGCTTTTTGCGCGCGGGCTGCCGATATATAGAGGAAGCGGTCAACGGAGAGGACGCGTTGTCTAAAATTGCAAAATCGCATCCCGACGTGGTCATAATCGACATATGGATGTCAAAGGTAGACGGCCTCAGCGTGGTACGAAGCGCAAAAGCTATGACGTACGGAGCAGACAAGCCGCCCGTTATCATAATGACCTCTCCCATATCCAATCAAAACATTTTCGTTCAGGCGCTTCAGGCGGGCGCGGAGCTTTGCCTCATCAAGCCTATAAATCAATCCAATCTCCTTGAATACGTTGACAGTATGCTGAAAAACAGAAGCACCAAAAGCGATTCCACCCCTGCCGCTGAAAAAAGCGACAGACAGGAAACAACACCCGACATCGAGGCGCAGGTCACCCGTATCATCCATCAGATCGGTGTGCCTGCGCACATCAAGGGCTACCAATAACTTCGCACCGCTATCCTTCTCACCGTCAAGGACTCCGACATCATAAATTCGGTCACCAAGGTTCTCTACCCCTCCGTCGCGAAGAAGTATCAGACAACTACGAGCCGCGTCGAGAGAGCAATCCGCCACGCCATCGAGGTGGCTTGGGACAGAGGCGACGTTGATACACTCAATTCGTATTTCGGTTACACAATACAAAATAACCGCGGAAAGCCTACAAATAGCGAGTTTATCGCGATGATTGCGGATAATTTGAGGTTGAAGTATAAGTTGTATTGAAGTAGTTGATAATTTCAAATTTTGATTTGTCGAAATGTTTTCTTGTTCATTTCTTGCCCTGGTCGGCAAGAAACGAACAAGAAAAGAAACTGATAAACTGCAATTTATCTCAATAACGTTTTTAAACATAAAGAATAAGGGGGAGAAAACTTTCCAAAAAGTTTTCTCCCCAAGCTTATTATTTAAATGTTTTAGATAAGTCCTATCTTCACGAAGCAATATTTATCGATATAGGGACCATTTCCGAAGGCAGTCCATACGCAAGGATACTTATAGAAGGAGTAAGGACTTGCGCTATAGAGCTCACCCTTAACGTGGTGGAGAGGACCGAGAAGGTTACGCAGGTTATTGATAAGCGTAAGCTCAACGGTGTTCTCGCCCGCTACGAGATACTCGGACAGATCGATATCGAAGGGCGCCCAGAGTCTCGTGTCGACGGTCTTGCCGTTTACCTTAACTCTTATAGCATTAACACCCTGCTTATTGGTGATACCAAGCTTATAGTTGCCGTCCTCAAGAGTAAACTTCTTGCTTACAGTAAGCTCGCCTGCGAAGAAGGTAAAGCCCTGCTGCTCAATATTAGCAAGAGTTACCTCCTCTGTGGGAGCGGTAAGTGCAAAGCTACCGTCAAAGTAGAACGCGTTTCTTTCGAGCTCCTCGATAGTGCCGTCAAGTCTCACGCCGAAATCACCAACGAGGTAGATAGCCTCAAACTCCATATCGTAGGAGAGCTTGTTCATCTCACCCTCGAAGTAGCGAGCCTTGCGGAGATTTTCGTACGTCTTGGGAGACTGCTTGAAGTTGGTAGTAAATTCGATCACGTTCTTGCCAAGCTTCGCATGCTTGGATATATCAAGCATTCTGAACGCGCTGTCGCGGAAGAATCCGCAATCGGTCTTGTCAAGGACCTCGCCGTTGACCTTGATGTCAAACATCTCGGGGGTCTCACAAGCAACGTAAAGCTTTTCGGGAACGTACTCAAGGTTCGCGTAGAACTCTGCGCGAAGATCTATGGGACGCTCCGCGGCACAAGCACGAGCGAGGACGTCGAGAACGTAGCCGTTCTCCTCCTCAAGCTTGCCGTCGAACCAATACGTGCACTTGTCTATGGTCATAGAGTTGTAGGTCTTGTCCGCAACCGTCCACTTGCCGCCAAGATCAAGCGTCTTCAGCTCCTTCTCTGCTCTCTTCACAGATGCGGGAGTGCCGTCGTCAACAACGAGCAGGCTTCCGTATACGGGGAATGTATATTCTCCGCAGAACTCGGTCTTCTCGCCCGTAGCGATATCGATAGCGTAGCTTCCGCGAGTGATAGTTGCCTTCTGCTCCTGATTCGTAGAGTTTACGAAGTAGTGAACGGTAAAGTCACCGTAATCGCGGAAGGCGTAGGTTATGTTTTCATTGTCGATAATAGGATTAGCCTCGATCTCCTCAACGGTGGTGATGATACCGCCGTTTGCCTTGAACTCGGCAAGGAGCTTCTCGGTGTTTTCCATAAACATGATATGGTCGGGAATGATCACCTTCGTATAGGTCATCTTGCCGATTATCAGCTTGTTACCCTCAACGCGACCGTGTCTCTCCATAAGTATCTCGTCACCGAGGTGGTAAGGAATATGCTTCTTTTCAAGAGCTGTCATAGTACCTACAAGTGCTTTGTTATAGTAATCGATATGCTTGCCGTCGGGAGTGGTATTCGTTCCACGGTTGAAGCAGATCCAACCTGAAGTCTGAGTATGCATAACGAGAGTATCAACTACGATCTGACCCTCCGCAAGAATCATACCTACACGGGACAAAGCATCGTTGAACACCTTGTATTCCGACCACCAGGGTTGCTGGATATACATTGCGGGCGGATAGTCTCTCTTACGAAGACCTCTGTTGGAATATCCCTCAAGATGCTGACACATAAGGTTTATGCCTCGCACCATCATCCACTCGTAGTTTCTCTTAAGCTCGTCGTGACCTACGTTGTGTCCGCAGCATGCAAAGGTCTCGCTGAGCACCTGCTTTCTGCCCACCTGAGCCGCAACGCTGGCTACCTGAACGGGAGTGAGGCAGGGCACGATATTTCTGCCGAGCCAGTCCATTCCGGGAATGTGAAAATATTCGTAGTGAGGCATACAAGCGCCGTTGGTGGTAAGCTGAGCGAGAAGGCTCTCCTCAAGCACGAGGTGTCCTGTAAGCTCAAGATCGTGATCGGTACACCAATCGTATATCTGCTTCATAAAGTTCTTGGAGAAGAGTACGGTTATAAGTCTCCAGAACTTTGCTCTCGCAATCTCAAAGCCCTCTTCCTCAACGAAAAGCAAGTGAAGTATTTCACAAATATCCTCGCCGTACGCCGCCTTGTACTGCTCCTGCATAGTAAGGCTCCACGGGATACCGTTTCTCGATATCTGGGGCTCGTCGGTAAAGAAGCCGTCGAAGCTTGAACCGTATTTTTCGTAATAAGGAAGGTATATCTCGTTTAAGAAATCGGCGACAACGAACGCATCGAGAGTGTCAACGTAGAACTCGTTAACATCGTAATAGAAGCAATGACGGTCGTTCTTGTGAATGATTCGATGCGGAGGAATACTCGCAACTTTTTCATGGTCGGGAGGCAAAACGCGGAGATATTTCTGCCAATATTTTTCTCCCTTACCGGTTACCTTTCCACCGCCAAAGCCCGAGGGCCAGCCGTTCTCGTCGTAAGCCCAGGCATGCATTCCACGCTTGTTACACTCGTCGATACACGCGCCTACGTTCTCAAACCATTCCTCGCCCATATATTCGGTCTGAAGACCTGCGCGAGCGTGCATAAAGTAGCCGCCCATTCCCGCCTCGTCCATAAGCGCGGTCTGACGGATCGATTCCTCAACCTTCAATTTCTCGTTCCACGACCAGAAGGGCACGGGGCGGTATTTTTTGTCGATATTTTTAAAATCCATAGCTTGCTCCTTTTTGAAATTCTCTTTTTTGCAAAAGCTTTATCAAGCAATTTTATCATATCATAAAACGCGGTCTTTGTCAATGACTTTTATGCAATTTATACATAAAAATCAAAGAAAAGACCGCGTTTTGAATTATTTATTTCGCAAGCGCAAGCTCAACTATCCTCGTGCAAAGCTGACCGTAGGTCATACCCGCCTCTGCCGCCATTTGAGGGAGAAGGCTCGTGGGCGTCATTCCCGGGAGCGTGTTGGCTTCAAGACACCAAGTTTTTCCGTCTGCGTCCACTATGTAGTCAAATCTCGAATATCCCGAAAGGCGAAGAGAGGAGAAGGCAAGCTTAGTTTGCTCCTCAAGAGCAAGACGAATGCTTTCGTCTATAGGCGCGGGGCAGATCTCGACTGTTTTCCCTGCCTGATACTTGTTCTGATAGTCGTAAAAGCCCTCCGTGGGGATTATCTCTATCATAGGAAGCACATCACCGTCAAGTATTCCCACCGTCAGCTCTCTTCCCTCTATCTTCTTCTCTATCAGCAATCTATCCTCGTATTCTTCGGCAAAATCGAGCGCTTTTTCAAGCTCCGCTCTGTTATCGACTATCGAAATTCCGACGCTCGAGCCGCAGGAGCAGGGCTTTACTACGCAAGGATAGCCTATTTTCCCTTCAACGAGCTCAATATCGCAATCCGCGGCAGATATATAGAGCCATTCGGGAGTTCTGACTCCCGCGTCAAGAAAGATCTTCTTTGAAATGTCCTTATCCATCGCCAAAAGACTGCCGACGTAACCCGAGCCTGTGTATTTTATTCCGTAATTATCAAAGGTCGCCTGAAGCTGACCGTTTTCTCCCATAGAGCCGTGAAGCGCGAGAAAGACCACGTCTGCCGCGCGGCAAAGCTCGATAATTCCTCTGCCTATAAGCGCCTCCCCGTTTCCGCTCTGCTCTTTGAGCGCCTTAAGGTCGGGAACGGCGTCCTTGACCTTATATATCTCCTTTTTTTCTCTGTTGAAGGGTGTTCTTTCGTTCAACAAAGCCTCGTCGATACCAAGATATACGTCGGCAAGGCAGACGTTATGCCCCTCGTCGATGAGCGCGTTGGCAATAAGGCTTCCCGAGGTCAGTGAAACGTCTCTTTCGGGCGAATATCCGCCCGCTAAAACCGCTATGTTCATATTAATCTCCATTCCGCCGCCCACGGGAACCCCCAAAACTCACTTCGTTCGCTTCGGGGAATCCCTACGCTGCGGCACAAATAGTAATTGATGAATTTTGCCATTCGGCAAAATTCGCGCGTGAAACAGATTATTTCACTGTTAATTTGAAGTAACTTTCACGCTATTCTCCGTTTGATTATTTTTTACAGTATATGCGCAAGATCGGTAATATTTTACCGATGCAATATCGCCGCTCTGTCACAGCCGCCGAGGTCCTTTTTTATCTCGCAGGAAAATCCTCTCTCCAAGGCTATCGTTTTCAGGTCGTCACCCTGATCAAATCCTATTTCAAAGAGGAAAAATCCGTCATCTTTAAGATTTTTCGCGAAATTATCTACGATAGAGCGATAAAATACGAGACCGTCGTCTCCGCCGTCAAGCGCCGCGCGAGGCTCGCTTTTCACCTCGGTCTCAAGGGTATCTATAACGTCGCTCCTGATATACGGGGGATTTGAGATTATGGCTTCGTATCTCTTCTCTCCCAGAGCGTCCGCCTTCAGCACGTCGGCAGGTATCGGGCAAAAACGTTCACCGACGCGGTTTCGCTCGGCGTTTCGCGTAGCCAAGGCAAGTGTTTTCGGATAAAGCTCGTAGGCGTCGGCGCGTGTGTCCGATCTCATATCGAGTATCGACACGGCGATGCATCCGCTTCCCGTACAGAGATCGGCAAAGACCGCGTTTTCAGGCAACATTTTCTCTGCAAGCTCGACCAAAAGCTCGGTATCCGAACGCGGTACGAGGCAATTCTCATCGACCTCAAACTCGCATCTTGCAAACCACCATTTTCCGATTATATATTGCAAGGGATAGCACTCGCACCTTTTTTTGACCGCGGAGGTCAAAGACTTGCATTCATAATCACGCTCAAGCGAAAAGGGTGGGCAAAGCTCTTCGATCAGCATCCTTGCCTCTTGTCTGTAATTCTCGATCTCCGCGCTCTTAAAACGGTTACAAATATCCTCGTACGTCAAGCCTCCGCCTCCCTTCAAAAAACGTCATTTATCATTATAACAAAAAAACAGAGCTTTGAAAAGAGGTTTTTAAAAATATCCCGATTTTTTAACGCAAAATTCATATTTTCCTCACCGAAAAATCCCTATCCAAACAACCGTGCCTCTTGACATTTTTTCTCTAAAATGGTATAATAGTTACAGAGAAAGACACTCTTTATATGACTGCTTCAATCTACATATATATTCAGGAGGACAAACTTATGTTGTTTATCGAAAGAAAAGTAATTCCCCCAAAGCCCAAGTACGGCAAGGTAATAGCGCTCACCGCGGTTGCGGTTGCGGCGGCTGAGGCGGCGGCATTTTTAGGTCTCGTTATCGCAAAAAGGGTTGCCGATTCAAAGATAGAAAAGCATATCTACGACGAAGGCTTTGAGGTCACTATGCAGGCGGGTGAGATCCCCGTTAATTTCAAGCACGAGGCCGAGGAAGATCCTACAACAGAAGCTGAGGCTGAAGGCGGCGAGGAAGAGGCTTAATTCAAAAATTATACGACGGCGTTTCTCGCCGTCGTTTTTTATGCAACGTATTTTTTTATCTCTCCGTCAATTCTGTCCTTGACTATCTTCGATATCTCGGGCGCCTTCATATCGCAATATTCCTCGTAAGGAATAGGCTCCATAAAAATAACCTTCGTGGTCACGGGCTTCAGCGAATTGATGCCGAAGGGCTTATAGGAATCGATAAGCGTTACGGGAACTATAGGGCATTTAGCCTTTTGCGCGCAGATAAAGCAACCGTGTTTGAATTCGTTTGTGGTGTTATCCTGATCCTTGCGATATCCACCCTCGGGAAATACCAAATATACCCTTCCCTCGCTGACCTCCCGCGCTATATTGTTGAGCGTTCTTATCTGCTGCTTTGCGCTCTCTCTGTCTATCCTCTGACCGCGCAAAAGATCGACGAATTGCTTGGCGATAAACATTTTCGCGCGTTTCTTGTCCATAAGCACGGAGCAGGGACGCTTGTGGCCTGACAAGATACCGATAGCGTCGTACTTGCCCTGATGATTGGCAAACATTATGTACCCGTCCTCATCGGCGGGAAGATTTTCAAGTCCGTAATACTCGGTCGTCACCTTAGCTGTCCTTTTCACACGGCGTATGACCTCCTGCGCCAACGAATAGCACTCCTCCTCGTTATATTTCTCGGGGTGCTTTGCGTAGTGCGCCATCTTCGGTACGAAATATATTATTGCGCCGATGCTTAAAATAATAACGAAATAGAAACGTATCATTATTTCCTCCGATAAAGCCTCTTAAAGCTTTTCTGCCATATAGTAAATAAATCTCTCGGTGTCCTCCCAACCAAGACAGGGATCGGTGATAGACTTCCCGTATATTCCCTCGCCTATCTTCTGACAACCCTCCTCGATATAGCTCTCTATCATAAAGCCCTTGAATATCCTCGAGATCTCTGGATTGAGAGCGCAGGAGTGAAGCACCTCCTTGGCGATACGCACCTGCTCCTTGTATTTCTTGCCCGAATTCGCGTGATTACAGTCAACGATAAGCGCGGGATTTACAAGATCGCGCTTCGCGTACTCGCCGCAAAGATGCTCGATATCCTCGTAGTGATAGTTTGGCAGAGGCTCACCGTGCTTATTCACGTAGCCGCGAAGGATCGAGTGCGCGAGAGGATTACCGCTCGACTTGACCTCCCAACCGCGATAAAGGAAGGTGTGGGGATGCTGCGCCGCCATGATCGAGTTCATCATGACCGAAACGTCTCCGCCCGTGGGATTTTTCATACCTACGGGGATCTCGATGCCGCTCGATACGAGTCTGTGCTGCTGATTTTCAACCGAACGCGCGCCTATAGCGATATAGGAGAGCAGATCGTAAAGATACTGATAATTCTCGGGATAAAGCATCTCGTCGGCGGTGAACATTCCCGTCTCCTCGATGACTCTCTTGTGCAGATGTCTTATAGCTATAATGCCCGCAAGCATATCGGAATCCTTGTTGGGATCAGGCTGATGAAGCATTCCCTTATATCCGTCACCCGTGGTTCTCGGCTTGTTGGTATAGATGCGGGGTATAATTATCAGCTTATCGCCGACCTTTTCCGCAACCCTTGCCAAGCGGTTGACGTAATCCATAACGGAATCCTCGTTGTCAGCCGAGCAAGGACCGATTATAAGCAGCTTTTTGTCCGACTCTCCGTTAAATACCTTAGCGACCTCGCCGTCAAAAGCCTTTTTCTTCTTTGCGCTCTCCTCACTCAAGGGATATTTCTCTCTTATCTCTATCGGAAGAGGTAATTTTCTTATAAACTCCATAAAAATCTCCAAAACTGATCTGATTAATATATTCTATCACCTATATATGAACTATGTATTAATTCAGCTTACTAAATCGCGAGCGATAATAAAATTAATTTATCTTGAGATGGAAAATATTGTAAAGATCGTCCAAAACGAGTTTTCCCGTCGAAAAATCGAAAATCAACTTTTTTGAAAATATTATTGCAAAACGGGAAAAGTTATGATAAAATCAGTATATATTATCCGTACAATAAGGAGAAGAAAAATGATATATAAGCACATCCAACATACAAACGGCTTTTCCGACGCCAGAATAGAAGCGTATATTCACGATTTTCACAAGGAGCTTCAAACAGGAAAAAGAAAGGCGATAATAGTTTGTCCGGGCGGCGGATACAACGCTCTTTCCGAAAGAGAGTCCGAGCCTATCGCGCTCAAGTTCTTTGCGGAAGGACTGAACGTCTTCATCCTTCGCTATTCGGTCAAAGAAAAAGCCGCTGACTACCGCCCCTTGATCGAAGCCTGTCTCGCCGTCAAATACGTGCGTGAGCATTGCGACGAGCTTCTCGTCGATCCCGAATACGTATACGTCACGGGATTTTCCGCGGGAGGACATCTTACCGCTTGGGTAGGAACTCAATGGCATAGCGATATAGTCAAGGAGCATCTCGGCGGCGCCGACTCCGAGATCTGCAAGCCCACGGCTATCCTTCCCTGCTATCCCGTTATCACTAACAAGCCCTGCCGCCACAAAGGCTCGATCCTTACCTTAAACGGCGGCGTTGACGACGAGGAGAGTATGGACCGCTTCTCTCTCGAGAACTTCGTTGACGAGCGCACCTCCCCCGCGTTTCTCTGGCACACCGCAAACGATCCCGTAGTTCCCGTTGAGAATTCCCTGATTTTTGCCGGCAAGCTGGCTGAATACAAGATTCCCTTCGAGCTTCATATCTACCCCGCAGGTCCTCACGGTCTCTCTCTTGCCAACAAAGAAACGTGGGTAAACGATCCCGCTCTTGACGTACCCTACGTAACCGGCTGGATAGATCTGGCTATCAAATGGGTAAACGAATGTCCCTTTAAAAAATAAGTCCAAAAAATCCGTTATGCCAAGGCATAACGGATTTTTTATTCATTGATCTTCTTGATCGCCTCGCGTATCTCTGTGCTCGAATATCCCATTCTCGCAAGCGAAGCTACCGCAAGGTCGCGCTCACGTCTATCCTCTGGGATGCCACCGAACTTACGCAAGATAAGCGCGGCGCAATTTCCCGAAAAATCAACGTCCTCAAGAAAGCTCTTTACCGTATCAAAGGCGTGATCGGTAAAGCCCTCCTCGCGCAGCTTTGCGAATATCCTCGACCTTCCCCATCTCTTTTCCAGAAACATCTGCGCTCTGCGGACGGCGATCCCGTCCTCGTCAACGAAGCCGCGTGATCTTATCACCTCGATCGCCGCCTCGCACACGTCCCTTTCGTATCCCTTTATCAACAGCTTTTTAAAAAGTCCGCGCAAAGAGGATTGCGTATAGGCAAACGACGAGCAAGCGGCAAAATAAGCCTTCGTTACGACGGAATAATATTCTATTTCGGGCAATACCTCAAGCGATATCTCACCCGCGCAAAGCTCGAGCTCTTCACAAAATTCTCCAAGCAAGACAAATTCAACATTTTCGCTCCCCGAGGGATTAGAGACTGTCACCGCAACGGTCACGCTCTCTCCGTTTCTCGTCATAGAACGGATATACGCTCCGTTGCCGCAGCTCTTACTCCCCGTTGTCTCTCTCTGCGCAAGCTTGTTCAGAAACTCATCTGCATCGCGTCCGAAGCCTGCTTTATTACTCATCGTCTTCTATGGTGCGAATGTCGAAATCGTCGTCATCGTCACCGTCGAGCTCAAATTCTTCCTCGTTCATAATACCGCCGTTCTTGTGAAGATCTCTGACCTTTGCTTCGATCTCCGCTGCAAACTCGGGATTGTCCTCAAGCAACTTCTTAACGTTATCCTTACCCTGCGCAAGTCTGTTGCCGTCGTAAGAGAACCATGAGCCGCTCTTTTTGATTATATCGGACATTATAGCAAAATCAAGTATCTCGCCGACTCTCGAGATTCCCTTTCCGTAAAGGATATCGAACTCCGCAACGCGGAAAGGAGGAGCGACCTTGTTCTTGACTATCTTGCACTTAACCCTGTTTCCGTATATATCCGAGCCGTTCTTGAGCTGCTCGGTCTTTCTTATATCTATTCTTACCGACGCGTAGAATTTTAACGCGCGACCGCCCGTAGTAGTCTCGGGATTACCGTAGATAACTCCGACCTTTTCACGGAGCTGGTTGATAAATACGACGATACAGTTACTCTTGGAGATGACCGCCGCAAGCTTTCTCATAGCCTGAGACATAAGACGAGCCTGAACGCCGACGCTCGACTGTCCCATATCGCCGTCTATCTCGGTCTTGGGAACGAGCTCGGCAACGGAATCGACTACTACCACGTCGATAGC
>JAZSJO010000035.1:0-5628 GCA_045534365.1 Eubacteriales bacterium | reverse complement strand
CGTTCCTCTTCCTTCGCTCGCCGTCAGAGCAAGGCTCTGACGGAGTCCGAGGGTATTGACAAGTTATCAAAAAGCCAATATCCCGAGTTATCGGGATATTGGCTTTTTGGTGACCCGCCGGAGACTCGAACTCCGGACCCCTTGATTAAAAGTCAAGTGCTCTACCATCTGAGCTAGCGGGTCAAATTTTCGCTTACCTAAATATTATACCACAGCACGCCTTCTTTGTCAAGAATTTTTTTGTTTCTCTATGTACAAATTATGTGTTTTGATATGCGAAAATTTATGCAAAGTGCATTAAAAAACAAAGTCTCGGGCTAAAAAATCAGCTTTTCAGCCTTAAGGCAAACTGTCTGATATTTTCCTCCATTATAGTGGGCAGACACATATCCTTTCTCTCGTCCGCATTGTCACCGCCGCCAAGTATCTCGGAACGGACGGCTTTGACCACGATTTTGTCAAAGCCCTTGAATCTCGAAGAATCAAGAGAGCCGCCGAGACAGCTTATATCCTTTGCCAAGCCTCTCAGCTCCTCGGGGATACACTTCTCGGCATAATCCTCAAAGCAATCGACAAATCCGCAACAGATATAGTACGCCGTATCGATCCTCTTCAGCATCTCTGCGTTGTTTTTCAAAAAAACTCGCATACTCTTTATCGCCTTACCCATTCTTATCGGGAATCCTATAACCGCCAAGTCAAGCTTGTCGATCTCGGGAGTCTCCCTCGAAATATCATACAGTATGACGTCGTGATTTTTAAGCTCATCACGCAAAATAATCGCGCATTCCCTCGTCGTGCCGCCAACCGTCGCGTAAATTATTCCTATCTTCAATTCTTGTGCCTCTCATCAAATATTAATGTTACCTAAATTATATATTATCCGTCGCCACAAGTCAAGACAAAAAATTTTTTTGAGTGTTAATTTTTATTGAAATATACGAAAAAATATGTTATACTATATTATATAGATAATTATCTTTTGAAAATTGCAGCTTGAGTTTTACGCCCAAGCGCGAGGAAAGGCAATTATGATAAAGGAAAGAATAGAAAAGCTGCGCCGTGAGCTTACTCACCACGCAAAAATGTATTACGTATACGACGCGCCCGAAATATCCGACTACGAATACGATATGATGTTCGCGGAGCTCAAACGTCTTGAAGAGGAAAACCCAGAATTTTTCGACCCCGCAAGTCCTACGCAAAGAGTCGGCGGCAAGGCGCTCGACAAATTTTCAAAGGTAACGCACACGGTCAGAATGGATTCTCTCGCGGACGTCTTCTCATACGACGAGCTTCGTGATTTTATAGCGGGCGTTGAAAAGACGGTCGATAACCCTATATGGTCGGTAGAGCCTAAGATCGACGGCTTGTCCGTGTCCTTAAAATACGAAAAGGGTGTTTTCGTGCAGGGCGCGACTCGTGGCGACGGAGTCGTCGGCGAGGACGTAACACAAAATCTCCGCACGATATTCTCGATACCTATGACTCTCCCCGAGCCGCTTGATATAACCGTGCGCGGAGAGGTCTATATGCCCCGTTCGGTCTTTTACAGAATAAACGCCAAGCGCGAAGCCGAGGGCAAGGCTCTGATGGCAAATCCGAGAAACGCCGCCGCGGGCTCGCTTCGTCAGCTTGATCCCGAAATAACCGCAAAGCGTTCTCTCGACGTCTTCGTGTTCAATTTTCAGGAAGGCGAGCTTTATATGGACGGCAGAGCCGCAGAGAGCCACACCGAAACACTCGACAGGCTCGCATCTCTCGGGTTTCCCGTAGTCAAGCTCAGGCTTCGCACAATCTCTCCCGACGATATTATCGCTCATATTAAGAAGATAGGAAAAGAGAGAGACGACCTTCCTTACGACATCGACGGAGTCGTCATCAAGGCCGACCTTATTGCCGACAGACGAAGGATCGGCGAAGGCACGAGCACTCCCAAATGGGCGGCGGCTTACAAATTCCCGCCCGAAGAAAAGCAGACGAAGCTTGAGGCAATTACTATAAACGTCGGACGAACGGGAGTGCTTACTCCCACCGCGGAGCTTTCCGCCGTGCGTCTTGCGGGAACGACGGTCAGCCGCGCAACTCTTCACAATCTCGAATATATCCGCGAGCGCGGAATAATGATAGGCGACACGGTTACCGTCAGAAAAGCGGGTGATATCATCCCCGAGGTGCTTTGCGCTCATCCCGAAAGACGAGACGGAAGCGAGACCGAATTTACGATGCCCAACAGATGCCCCTCCTGCGGAGAGCCCGTTTTCTACGACCCTGCGGAAGCGGCGGCTGCCCGATGCACCAACTACTCCTGCCCCGCGCAGCTCTCACGCGGAATAGAGCATTTTGCCTCGAAGGACGCAATGAGCATTGACGGTCTTGGCCCACAGATAATCGATCTGCTTATCGACAACGATCTCATACGCGACGCATCCGATCTCTACACTCTCCGCGCGACCGACGTTCAGAATCTCGAAAGAATGGGCGAAAAGTCGGCTCAGAATCTCATAACCGCAATAGAAAACTCAAAGAGCGCAGGTCTTGAAAGACTTTTGTTCGCTCTCGGCATTTCTAACGTCGGCGAGGTTGCCGCCACCGCCCTCGCGGCGAAATTCCGCACTCTTGACGCTTGTATTGCCGCCAAGAAGGAAGATATCCTTTCGATAGACGATTTTGGCGAGATAACCGCTGAATGCGTTGTAAGCTATTTTTCAAATCAGAAAAACGTCGAGCTTTGCGAAAGGCTCAAGGCGGCAGGATTGCTTACCGATGCGATAAAGGAGGCCGCCTCCGATAAATTTGCAGGACTTACCTTCGTGCTGACGGGAACTCTTCCCACCCTTACGCGCGATGAAGCAAGTGACATGATCGAGGCGCAGGGCGGTAAGGTCTCGGGCTCGGTCTCCAAAAAGACGAGCTACGTCGTTGCGGGAGACGCGGCGGGCAGCAAGCTCAAAAAGGCTCAGGATCTCGGAGTTACGATCATTAACGAGGAAGAACTGAAAAGAATGCTTGAAGAATAAGTAAATTTTGATTTATCGAAATGTTTTTACTAACTTTTCTTGACACCAGCGACAATGAAAACAGCCTGCGCTACGCTTCGGCACGCAAATGCAAGCATTTGCTGTTACAAAAGAAACGCCGCTTAAGAGGAGAAGAAGTCTCCGCGATTGGAAGACTACGCTATTCGAGCCACTCCGACATCCTCCCCTCTTAAGAAACACCCTACCCAAAAAGGCGTTTATTAAATACAACAAGTGAAATTTTGCTTTAAGATATGCTCTGTAAGGTGGGGAGTTTTCTTAAAGAGAGGGGATCTTTTTCTCCCCTCTTTAAGCGGCGTTCTTTTGGGAGAGCAAATGCTCGCATTTGCGAGCCGAAGCGCAGCGTAGGCAATTTTCCTGCCGACGGGGGCAGAAAATGAACATAAAAAAAGAATTAGATAAACTGCAATTTAAATCTACGCAAGTCCTGTAAATTCAACTATTCCCTCGTATATTCCACGGGCGAAGAGCCCCGGATCGTTACGCATGACCGCCGCCTCACCTGGATTTGAGATAAAGCCTATCTCAACCAATGTGGCAGGCATATTGGTCTTTTTGAGAACATAAAGCCCCGGGCGCACGAACATTCCCCGCTCGGGAAATCCCGTAGCGTCAACAAGCTCCTCAACTATATCCTCTCCAAGCTCAAAAGCGCGTGAGTTTCGCGAATATGCGTAGGCTTCAACGCCGCGGGCGGAGGGGTTGGTCGAGCCGTTGGTGTGGATGCTGATAAAGTAGTCTGCGCCCCAAGCGTTTGCATCGTTTACGCGCTCTCTGAGACTACTTGCGTTCGACGAGCCCAACACCTCGTCAGGAGAGTTGCGCGAGAGCCTGACCTCGTAGTTGCCGCTCCTGCGCAAAAGCGCCGCCAGCTCTCTTCCGACGGCGTACGTAACGTCCTGCTCGCGCAGTCCGTTCCCTTCGGCTCCCGTGTTGAATCCCGACGGATTGTGTCCCTGATCGATATATATTTTTGGCATAGCAAAACCTCCGTGGCTTTTTATTAACTATTTTATGAGCTTTAGGACGCTTTTGCTAACGAAATCCCCTTTTGAAAGGTATAGAAATGAACGACAACAGCATTCAACTCGACTTTGGAGTAGAGATATCTCCCGAAAAGAATAAGGTCGTGGGCGGCACGCTCTATCTCGTCGCCACACCCGTAGGAAACCTTGCCGATATTTCCGCGCGCACGGTGAAGGTGCTTTCCGAGGTCGATTTTATCGCCGCCGAGGATACGCGGAATTCTATGCGCCTGCTCTCCTACCTCGGCATTCAGAAGCCGATGGTCTCCTATTTTGAGCATAACAAAAGAACCCACGGAGAGCTGATTTGCCAAAGACTTTTGTCGGGCGAATCCTGCGCCTTGGTCACTGACGCCGGAACTCCCGCGATAAGTGACCCGGGTGAAGATATAGTGGCTCTTTGCGCCGAAAAAGGAATACCTGTAACGAGTATTCCCGGAGCTTGCGCGGCTGTTTTAGCTCTTACGCTTTCGGGACTCCCTACGGGCAGATTCTGCTTCGAGGGATTTCTCTCCGCCGACAAAAAGGAACGCAGAGCGCGTCTTGAAGAATTGAAGGGCGAAGACCGAACTACGATCTTCCACGAAGCGCCTCACAAATTGAAGGCTACTCTTGCCGATATGAGCGAAACATTCGGCTTGGAGCGCAGGATATCGCTCTGCCGCGAGCTTACCAAGCTCAACGAGGATATCCACCGCACGACTATCGGCGGCGCGGTCGAGTTTTATGAAAGCAACGCCCCACGCGGCGAGTACGTTCTCGTAGTCGAGGGCGCGCCCAAGGGCTCTTCCGCATCAGACGCACCCGACCTCTGCTCTCTTTCGGTTGAAGACCACGTCAATCACTACGTAGGCGCGGGAATGACTCAAAAGGATGCGATAAAAGCAACGGCTAAGGACAGAGGCGTTCCTAAAAACGATATTTATATGCATTTTGTTAAAAATTGAGTTCAGCGGGAGAAAGTTTTAAAGTCTTTTCTCCCGCATTTTACTCAAAAATCTCTTTATTTGTATTGATTTTCAATCATTTTTTGGTCCAATTGTAAAAAATAAAAAAACTGAATTTTTTTCAAAAAAAGTGTTGACAAAGTCGTTTTATTGTGGTATAATATCAAAGTCGTCAAGAGAACGACAGCCATTCGACTAAATACGCTGGTGTGGCTCAATGGCAGAGCAGCTGATTTGTAATCAGCAGGTTGATGGTTCGACTCCGTTCACCAGCTCCATATGGGGGATTTCCCGAGCGGCCAAAGGGGGCAGACTGTAAATCTGTTGTCACTGACTTCGGTGGTCCGAATCCACCATCCCCCACCAACAAAAAACGCACTTTTGTCTACCGACAAAGGTGCGTTTTTTGAGCTAAGTGTTCCGCAGGCGGAACGAGAAGTGTCTGCGGACGTGAAGCGCACTGCGTGCGTGAAGTGTGCCTTCGGCACGATATGCGGAACACTTAACTTCACTTTGCGCCCTCGGCGCAATACTTCACTTGGGGGATAGCCGCAACTTCACTGCGGCTTGCCGCAACATCACTATTGAAATATTTACAAGAAGTCGGATCGTAGC
>JAZSJO010000110.1:0-5929 GCA_045534365.1 Eubacteriales bacterium | reverse complement strand
AAGTCAAGAATATCGGCAAATTATCGAATATAAAATTCGGACAAAAAAACACATATTAACGACGAAAAATGATAGCAATAAGCGTAAACGACCTTACACTCCGCTTCGGCGCGACCACGATACTGGAAAAGGTGTCCTTTTCCCTTGAGGAAAACGACAAGCTTGGAATTATCGGCTCGAACGGAAGCGGAAAGACCTCTCTTTTCAAGCTGATCACGGGCGAATACGACGCCGAGGAGGGTGAAGTCTTCATATCAAAGGGCAAGAGCGTGGGGATACTATCGCAGTACGGCGCCTTTGACGATAGCGAAGGATATGAGGGAAAGACCGCCCTTGAGCATATGTACGCCGCCTTCCCCGCTCTTCTTGAGGACGAAAAGCGGCTCTCCGAGCTTGAAGCTCTGCTCTCCGACAGCTCCGACGAGAAGCACGGTATATATACCAACGAATATATGGCTCTCAACGAGCGCTTTATCCAAAACGGAGGTCTTGAATTCCGAGGCAGATGCCGCTCGATATTGCAAAAATTGGGATTTGACGACAACGCGATAGAAAAAGACGTCTCTCTCCTTTCGGGAGGACAGAGAACGCGCCTCGCTCTCGCGATCCAGCTCTGCCGCGAGCCCGACATTCTGCTTCTCGACGAGCCGACCAATCACCTTGACATCGAAACGCTGGGTTGGCTTGAAAATTATCTTATTCAGTACAAAAAATGCGTTATGGTCATCTCCCACGACCGTTATTTTCTCGATCGCGTGACGGGCAAAACTCTCGCTATCGAGCATCACAAGGCTAAGCTCTATAACGGAAATTACACGAAAAGCATGGAGCAGAGGCGCATCGACAAGGAGATATACCTGAAGCACTACCGCGAGCAGCAAAAGGAGATAGCGCGACAGGAGGCGTATATCGCCCAACAGCGCCAATGGAACAGAGAAAGAAACATAATCGCCGCCGAGTCGAGACAGAAAATGCTCGACAAAATGGAAAGACTTGAAGCGCCCGAGAGCGAGCAGAGAGCGATACGAATGAAATTCACCTCGGCGATATCAAGCGGCAACGAGGTCATGAGGATAACCGATCTCGGAATGGGCTTCGGTCAGAAAAGGCTCTTCTCAAGACTCGATTTTCTCGTAAAGAAGAACGACCGACTTCTTATAATCGGCCCGAACGGTTGCGGAAAATCCACGCTTATCAAGCTCATTATGGGAAAGCTTACTCCTCTTGAGGGCAAGATAGAAGAGGGATATAACGTAGAGATAGGCTATTACGATCAGGAAAACCAGAATCTCGATGGCAACAAAACGGTCATCGACGAGATATGGGACTGCTATCCCACCCTGCCCGAGCAAAAGATACGTTCGACTCTTGCCTGGTTTAATTTCTTCGGCGAGGACGTCTATAAGACGGTCAAGATGCTGTCGGGCGGCGAGCGGGCAAGGCTGACCTTTGCCAAGCTCATTCTCTCGCATATGAATCTGCTTATCCTCGACGAGCCGACCAACCACCTTGATATCGACTCCCGCGAGTCGCTCGAATCTGCGCTTGAGGAGTTTGACGGCACGATAATCGCGGTCTCCCACGACCGTTATTTCATCGAAAAGCTCGCAAACAGAATAATAGAGCTTAAGCCCGACGGTTATATCGACGGCGATATGTTCGACTATCGGATAACGCGTGACGGTGAGGCATATACCGAGTTCCGCGAATTTACCAACGCCCGCCGCGAGCGTCTTGCTCGGGAATCGAGTGTGACGGAAGCTACGAAGACTTCTATGGGAAGCGGCAAGGAGCAGTATCTCAAAAATAAGCAGAACGCGGCGGAGGAAAGAAAAAAAGCGGCGCGCATCCGAAAGCTAAACTCCGAGATGGAACAGCTTGAAGCCGAGCTTGAGCAGATAGACGCCGAGATGAGCGGAGAGGCGGCGACCGATTACAAAAAGCTCGCCGAGCTTGACGAGCGCAAAAACGAGATCGAGGAGCGGCTTCTTGAGATATACGAGGAGCTTGAGGAATAAAATAAACAAAAAAGCAAAGGAAAGTCTACCCGTCTTAACGGAGAATTTTATATAAAAACAAGCAGAAGGTGAACTGCCTTCTGCTTGTTTCTTTTTCTGCCAGGCATAAGTAACAGTGGGTTCAGGGCTACCGCCCGCCGAGCTGTTTGACTGGTCAAATGCGATGCTCGCATTTTTTATTCTATGAAAATTATTTTAATCTGATTACCCAACTCTTATCAAAAGCTAAAGTTTTCAATACACTTGCTTTATCTAACTTCTCGGGCACTTTTATCTTCAAATGGTAGCGTTCCTCGGGAATTTCTTCGATGATCGTGAATTGACTTCCGTGAGGCTGCCAAGTAAACTTGTGAATATGATCCTCTTTGGTATATCCTTCAAGATTGCCTCTATCGTTCCATTCAAACACGAACTGATCAGCATCGTAACGAACGGTTTCCGTTTCAAATATCAAATACTCGTCATAGTTCGGACCCTTGACCAAGACAACAGTTCTTGCAAATTTGAAATATTGACGAATACCTGATACGCGCTCATTCCATATATCAAGAACCATTTTGCCAATTTCATTCGGTTCGGCTTCCGTAATTCTATCAACACCAAAGCTATATGTAGGTGAGTTTCTACCGCTTATGAGTCTAACCGTCTTTTGCTCACCGATGTTGCTACCTGATTTTACAGTTTTTGCACTCCAACAGCAGTTGTCTAACACGACGTCATCTAAGCCGACATTGGAAGGACGCCATTCTGCTCCTATGCAATTTGCAAAAACTTGTTCCCACTCGTTGCCCTCTAAAGACATTGTGGATTTGGTTGCTAACATATAAACTATATCTTCTGCAAAGCGTTCAATAAATGCAGAAGGAATCTGATTTATGGGATATGGGGGCACAGCTTTATTTACGGTTCTTAATCTCGGTTCAGCCATATCTTCCTCCTAATATACAAATAGTTATTTTATATTATATCATATATTTCCCTCATTGTATATAGTTAAAAATAAATTTTTTGCGAATATTCAAAATTCTCTTGACAATTTACCCACTTCGTGTTATACTAAACGAGAAGCAAACTTCTCATAGTTGGTGAAGGAGTGTACTATGATTTCTACTGTTGAAATACAAAGAAAGCGAGTAGGTTTAACTCAAACCGAGCTATCCAGCAAAGCCGGCATTAGCCGTAGGGCACTTTCATCCATAGAAAAATCCACCGCTATTCCTTCGGTGGATATAGCCTTAAAATTGGCAACCATATTGAATACAACTGTTGAAGATCTGTTCCGTGTTTCCGACACAACAGTTACCCCCGAAGCTGCAATAGCTACACCTATCATTCCGATACAAACTCCAAATAATAAGTGGAATACATTTAAGTTTATTGATTTGTTCGCAGGCATTGGAGGTATTCGACTTGGTTTTGAGAGCGTAGGAGGAAAATGCGTATTTTCCTCTGAATTTGACGAAGATGCGTGCAAGACCTATGAAGCAAACTTTGGCGAACATCCCTCGGGAGATATAACTAAAATCAATGCGGAGGATATTCCCGATTTTGATATCCTTCTTGGTGGTTTCCCTTGTCAAGCCTTCTCCATTATAGGAAAAAAAGAGGGGTTTGCCAACGAAACTTGCGGTACTCTGTTCTTTGATATTGAGCGCATACTAAAGGTAAAACGCCCTTCGGCATTTATGCTTGAGAATGTTAGAAACTTGGTGGCGCACGATAACGGAAACACATTTAAGGTTATCCGTGAACATTTGGAAGCTCTCGGATATACCGTTCACGCAAAGGTTCTTAATGCTCTTGATTACGGTGTACCGCAGAAGAGAGAAAGAATTATTATTGTTGGTTTCTTAAAGGATATTCCGTTTGAATTTCCAAAGCCTGTTTGTGAAAGTGAAAGACTTTCGCTTTCCGATATTCTTGAAGAGAATGTTGATGCCAGATACTATGTAAAAGAACCTATCAAGTTGTCAAGACTTGAACGGTTGCGTGACAAGGATTACCCAAAACCCTATATTTCTCACGAGAATATGGCAGGTTCGGTTACTCCGCATCCGTATTCTTCGGCACTCCGCGCAGGAGCTTCTGCAAACTATATTCTTGTTAATGACGAACGCCGCCCGACAGAAAGAGAAATGCTTCGCATACAAGGATTTCCTGATACATTCAAAATCGTATTACCGTATGGAAAGATAAAGAAACAATGCGGAAACTCCGTGGCTGTGCCTGTAATTAAGGCGGTAGCTGCTGAAATGCTTAAATCCTTACGAATATACGATTGTTAAGATAAAAAAGGTATTTGCTCATTTTTGCAAATACCTTTTTTCTAATAAATTTACCGATTTCTCCGCTAAGGATAGCAGACAAACCTTTGCTTTTTTGTTTGTTCTTAAGAATATTTACGATCTTCTTTGCAGTCGTCAAGATCTCCTCTCAAGTCTTTCGACCGCCGAGGTCACGAGAATATCGGTGTTCCTGATGGCGGTCTTCACCTCCGCATAATCTTCATCGCTCATCGGCTTATTATTGTGGATGCCGCTTGCGTATAGGGTGATTCAAATGCTTCAAGGCTGTTCTTATACGATGTATATATCACCAAACGGAAGGGCAGATTGTCGTTATACCATGTCTCCACGTCCGAGGTAAAGGTCTCGGGGGCGAATTTTTTGGGGAAGGTAGCCATAGCTCTGTTTTCTTCCGTGTCGAAGTCAAGAGTCTCCGTAACTGAAGTATCAAAGATGTTTAATATCTTCAAAGCCGCGCCATACACGCGTCCTGCCCCGTCTGCATAAGCGACTCTAACATAAATTGTCAATATGAAGCTCGCGGTTTTATTGCATTTTTATAATATTCAGCATAGTGCCGCGAAGGACGCCCGAGTATCTGTGAGAAAAATATTTTTCGGGGTGACAGCAGGTGCATTCGTCAAGAATTTCTATGTTTTCTTCCAAAAGTCCCGCGTCAAGCAAAAGCCTGCGGTTTATTGAAGGAAGGTCACAGAAAAATTTGCCCTGCGCCGTCCCGCTCGGCGTGACGAAGGACGCCGCAAAAAGTTCTCCAAGCGAGCGCGCGACCTCGTCTCTCAGCTCCTCGCCGACCTCGTAGCAGCACTTGTGTATGCAAGGGCCTATAGCCGCCCGTATCCGACTCGTCAAAACTCCGTATTCCGAGCAAAGCAACAGGGCGCATTTCGGCGCTATACCTGCCACCGTGCCTCGCCAGCCCGCGTGCACCGCGCCCACGGCGACTATCTCGCCGTCCCTCTCCGCCTCGAAAAGTATCGGAACGCAATCCGCGCCCTTGACGCCGAGAGTTACCTCTCTATCGTCGGTAATATATCCGTCGCCCTCGCGCATATTCTCTCGTTGGTAGTAACCCTCGCCCGCGTCACTCTTTCCGACCTTGTAGATGATATCGGAATGTATCTGCGGCAGAGAGATCACGCTTTTTGCGTCAAATCCGACGGAATTTGCGAATATTTCAAGATTTTGAAGCACTGTTTCGTTATCGTCACCGCGCCCGAAGGCTAAATTCAAAGACTTTGTGTGCTCAAGAACGCTGACACCGCCTTTTCTCGTTGCAAAGGCGTGAGGCGAGCGCAAAATTTTCGATTTTACAAACATAAAAATTCCTTTTTTAAATATTGCCTTTATAAATTACGTTGCTATTTTTTGTTGCGATCTTTATACGGTTATTATACAATAATAACCGCTTTTTATCAATAGGTTTTATGATTTTTGAAGAGTTATGTTAAGAATATAAATTGCAGTTTATCAGTTTCTTTTCTTGTTCATTTCTTTCCACCAGCGGAAAGAAACGAACCAAAGAAACGCCGCTTAAAGAGGGGAGAAAAAGATCTCCCCTCTTTAAGAAAACTCCCCACCTTACAGAGCATATCTTGAAGCAAAATT
>JAZSJO010000117.1:0-4198 GCA_045534365.1 Eubacteriales bacterium | reverse complement strand
CTCTTTCTGTCAAGGAAGGGGTGCTGCGCGGTCATAAACTCGAATTCCTTACCCTCGTATGCTGCAAGGATCTCGTAGCTCTCCACGCCTGCCGCCTTCATAGTCTTCTCTGCAAGAGCCTTTGCGAGAATATAGGTTTCGCCGTTCTCAGCCTTCACGAGCGCGTACTCCTCCGTGGGGTTGAGCGCGATCGCAAGGTTGCCGGGAAGAGTCCAGGTGGTTGTAGTCCAGATAACGAAATATGTGTTGTCAAGGTCGCATACAGACGCAAGCTTACCCTTGTCGTCAGCTACCTTGAATTTTACGTAGATAGAGGTGCACTTATCGGTCTGATACTCGATCTCCGCCTCTGCAAGCGCGGTCTCATCCTTGGGACACCAATAAACGGGCTTAAGACCCTTGTAGATGTAGCCCTTCTTGAACATCTCGCCGAACACCTTGACCTCTGCCGCCTCAAACTCGGGGGACATCGTGGTATAGGGGTGCTCCCAGTCGCCGATAAGGCCGAGGCGCTTGAACTGCTCTCTCTGAGTGTCGATAAAGCCCTGAGCGAACTTCTCGCAGGCGGAACGGAACTCGGGGATGCTCATCTTCTTGCGGTCGATCTTGTTCTTCTTGAGAATAGCCGACTCGATAGGCATACCGTGGTTATCCCAGCCGGGAACGTAGGAGATCTTGTAGCCCATCATAGCCTTGTACTTGTTGATAAAGTCCTTTATGGTCTTGTTGAGGGCGTGTCCCATGTGAATGTTACCGTTTGAGAAGGGAGGGCCGTCGTGGAATGAGAAGACCTCGCCGTCCTCTCTGACCTCGATCATCTTGTTATAAAGATCGATGTCTTCCCAATATTTAATTGTCTCGGGCTCTCTCTGGGGGAGATTAGCCTTCATCGAAAACTCTGTTTTCGGAAGATTGAGTGAACTTGTGTAATCTTTAGCCATTGTTGTTACTCCAAAAAATTTTATATGTAGATTTAAATTGTTTTCAAACGTATTTTTGCGCCGCGAGCCTCAGCCTGCCGCGCTTGGTCTCTCCGTCGAAGGAAAGAACGTTGAATTTGCCGTATCCGCGCAAGGTGACGGTGCAAGGAACCTTAAGAGAGACGTCAACTCTCCCCTCGGGCATATAATCGACCTCGCAAAGCCCGCTTTTTATAAGCGTTTGCGCTTTTTCACGCGAAAGATTGGTAAGAGAGGCTACTATACAGTCGAGTCTGTTCGACGCTACGGTGTCCGATATAGGCTTGAATTCCCTTTTCGGCAAAACGCCCTCGCTTACCGTAGTCTCGGAGAGCGTGACCTTGTCCGACGCCACATTTTCAAGCGACGTCAAAAGGAATCCGAATATCTTGTCGGTACAGAATATGATAGCGGATCGTTTGTCGAGAACGACTATGTCGCCAATTGCGCTCCGCTCTATCCCGAGAGACAGAATCGAGCCGAGATAGTCTCTGTGCGAAAGCTCTCTGTATCCGCTGCCCTGAATTTTTATCGCCTTTACGGCGTCTGCAAGATCGTCCTTGAAATATTGCTCGGCGATCTCTGAGGGAGTGCCGTCGAAATCCGAAAGATAGGAAGGAAGCACGAATATCCGCTTCCTTTCGGCATCCTCGTAGCCCCCGAACAAAAAGGCTCTGTCGGAAGCTCTCTTGCTCTTCAGCACCGAAAGGGTGTAAGCCGCCTCGGAGGGCGTCAGAAAATTTCCGCATACAAGCTCCCCGCGCTCCGACATAGACAGGTAATCACCCGCACGGGAGGCGAGAAGCTCGTATGCATCGGTATTGTTGAAATTCATATCGTTATTTAAGGCAACGTGCCCATGAGAAGCATCTCCGCAAGCATCAGCGTCAGAAAGGTCATACTGAAGGCGACGTCGAGAGGAGAATCCTGAAACCAATTAAGCTTTACGAACAGCTTGCGCAGGGGCATGATCGCAGGCTCTGTGAAGACGTAAAGAAAGCGGAAAAGCTTTCCGTCGCTCTCAAAAAACCAATTAAGCACGGCGCGCAAAAGCATCGCAAAGGAGATCGCTTCTATAAACAGTACAACGAAATTTACTAAAACGTATAAAGGCTCAGGCATTTTTCAAGCCTCCGATATCAGTCAGCCTTAACCTCTTCGGCAGCCTCCTCGAGGCCGTCGATATATTCGCCAACGTCGAGCTCGTCCGCAGCCTTTATAGCCGCGTAAGGAAGAAGAACGGCGGTATCTCTGTCGGGTTTTCTGAGCTCTCCGTCAAGCGCCTGAATAGCGCCCATAACGTAATCGAAGAAGCGGCGGAAGCTGTCTCTGCTCTTGCAAAGCTCCTCGACGCAAAGCACGACGACTCTGTTCTCCTTGAGCGCGTCAACGACCGCCTGACAGTCGGTAGCGTCCTTGGGAGTAAAGGTCTTCTTGAGGATAGGCTCTGCCTTAGCGACCTCCTTGATAGGCTCCAGGGATATGGAAACTCCTACGTCGGATATGTCGTCGCTGTTACCTATGCCGTAAGGATCAGGTTCGTTTTTTATTTCATCGACCCCAGGCGTTTTCTTTTTTAAAAATCCAAAATTGTAGTACTCTTCGTCATAAGTGCTTTCTGCCTCCTCTGCGGGAGCTGTCTTTTTCAACCACCAAGGTTTTTCCATAGTCAATCTTCCTTTCTTTGAATAAAATCCTTTATTTGAAATAATTTTTCGTTATTTTGCAAACATACTTCTGCCGACTCTCACTATAGTCGCGCCGCACTCTATCGCTTCCTCAAAGCTCTCCGACATACCCATCGAAATAACGGGCTTACCGTCCATCTTCAACACGTCCTGCCATATCCTTTGCGAAAGCTCGCGAGTTTTATTGAAGTATGCGTAATAGTCCTGCCTGTCCTCGCATCTGGGCGCCATAGTCATAAATCCGCAAAGACGGATATTTTCGTATTTTGCAAGCGACAGACAAAAAGCCTCCGCCTCGCTCGCTTCAATACCGCCCTTGCTCTCCTCCGCGCCCGAATTTATCTCCACGAGCACGTTGGCTACTATACCGCGCTTCTTCGCCTGCTTCTGTATCTCGTCGGCAAGCCTTTCGGAATCGAGCGAGTGTATCAGATCCACCTTGTCGATTATATACTTGACCTTGTTGGTCTGAAGCGAGCCGATAAAATGCACCCGCAAGCCATCCTTGTCAAGCTTATCCCACCGCTCGAGAAGCTGCTGGACTCTGTTCTCTCCGATATCCGAGATGCCAAGCGACTTGTGTATATAATTTATCTCGTCGACCTCGGCGCTCTTTACGGCAGACATAAGAACCACGTCGTCCTCTCTGCCCGCCCTTGCCTTTGCGTCGGCTATTTTTTTCTTTATCTCCTCGACGTTTCTGTCGAGATACGTGTAATCCATACAAATCTCCATTCCACCGTAAGCATCGGCACAAACAATGAGCTTTAATCTATATGCTTTCCGTCGTACAGATCGTTACCCGAGGTGATTATCAGGTCGTTTGCGTTAAGATAAGGTATCTCGCTTATCTCGCTACCCGCCTCCTCAAGTTTTTCCTGCTCCTCGGCGTCCTCACCGTAGGTCCTGACTATAAAGTAACCGTTTCCCTCGCCCACGACCGTCACTCTGCGGAAGGCTATCTCTGTGCCGATGAGAATAAATACTCCGTCCTCGCCGTAAAGCTTTTCAAGCGATTCCGACGGGATACGGTAGCCCGATATCGAGGACATGAGCACCTTTACGCTCTGCGCTCTCGAAAATCCTTGTATTGCCGAAAGATCAAAGCTTGAAAAGAGCAGATAAGCTTCTCCGTTCTCGTCGACGACTATCCTTTCAAGCGTCATATCAAGCGTTATTTCGTCGTTATCCGAAAAGCTTACCGTGTAAGCTCTCGCTTCGGAAAAGGGCGCGCATTCCTCGGCGTCGGTCGGTATCGCAAGATACCATTTGGGGTTATAGACCGTCTTTCCTATAACGCCGTCGCTATATTGCAGGGCGTCGCTCTCTATAAGCTCGTTAAGGAATGCGGGAGTTAGGGATTCGATGCGGGAGGTATTAAAAATACTCTCAAAGCCGTCGGTGTGATAGTAAAAATAACAGCTTTCGTTGCTGATCTGCGTCTGCGGAGCTTCGCCGATAGAATCCAGAAGCTCGTTCTTCTGCTTCGTCAGAGAGGACAGCTCGCTTTCCACCACGCCGTCTCTCAAGTCGGAGGCCCAAGCGGTCTTA
>JAZSJO010000052.1:0-13065 GCA_045534365.1 Eubacteriales bacterium | reverse complement strand
AACCCATATTTATATCAATCGCCGTAGGCGAAGCCTCTGAAACGCAAGACTTGTATTCACGGCTTTCGATCATTGCAGCCGCTTCTGCCACGAACTCGGGCTCGCTTCCAAATAGCTGGATAGCCATCGGAAGTTCCTCACCCATAACTGCCGCCAAAGGTGCAGTCTTTGAGAGCGTGGACGAGGCCTTTTTTGATAATTGCTCATAGCACAGAGCCTTTGCAGACACCATCTCACTGACGGTATATTCTGCTCCAAGCTCGCGGCATATTTTTCTGAAGGAATAGTCTGTGAATCCCGCCATCGGAGCTAAAAAGAGACCGTTTTTCAGTTGTACGCTACTAATATTTATACTCAAAATTCTTTTCTCCCTAGAATAACAATAGTAATACGAACCCATATTACTACTGTTATCCAAAATATAATTTTATCAATTAATATTTTAGCATTTTAATTTATTAATGTCAATATAAATTATAAAATTTATATTATTTATAAATAAATATGCCAAATTTGCTATTTACAAATAGTTTTTCAAGTGATATAATAATCTTGTAACTGTAAAGTGTACGGAGGTGTATTATGAGAGATTTAGGATATTATAACGGGGTATACGCCCCTCTTGACGAAATGACCGTTCCCTTTAACGACAGAGTTAACTTTTTCGGTGACGGTGTCTACGAGGCAACTCTTGCGCGTAATTATAAAATTAACGCTCTTGACGAGCATATCGACCGTCTTTACAGAAGCGCGGCTATGGTCGATATCAATATTGCTCAGACTAAAGAGGAAATGAAAGAAATCCTTTGTGATCTCGTCAAAAAGCTTGATAGCCCTAATCAGATAGTGTATTGGCAGGTCACACGCGGTACTCAGATACGAAACCACACCTATCCCGATGATATGAAGGGTAACCTGTGGGTAGTGCTGAAGGCGGGTGAGCTGAAGGACGTGTACGAGCCTGTCAGCGTCATCACGATGCCCGATACCCGTTATTTTCATTGCAATATAAAGACGCTCAATCTGCTCCCTGCCGTTATGTACGCGCAGAAGGCCAAGAGGGAGGGCGTTTACGAGACCGTGCTTTATCGCGAGGGCGGCAGAGTTACGGAGTGCTCTCACTCAAACGTACATATAATAACTAACGACGGTGTCTTCAAGACCGCTCCCACGGATAATCTTATTCTTCCCGGAATTGCCCGCGCTCATCTTATCAAAGCGTGCGGCGCGCTGGGTATCAAGGTTGACGAAACTCCCTTCACACTTGACGAGATGATGAACGCCGCCGAGGTGCTGACCTCATCCTCGACCGCGCCTATAAAAGTGTGCAGTTCTATCGATGGCAAGGCGGTTGGTGGCAGAGCACCCGAGATAGCTAAAAAGCTTCAGGATTGGATATTTGACGAATTCATAACCGAGACAAACTAAAAAATTGCGAGCTATGCTCGCAATTTTTCATTATATTTTATTTTACCAGAGCTTTTATTATCTCCCCCGCAATGATCAAACCCATAACAGACGGAACGAATGATAGGCTACCCGGAATCGGCTTGCCGCTTTCGCTGTCAATGATGCCGCTCTTCTTTGGTTCTTCCTTGGAATATACCACCTTGAGCTTTTTTATACCTCTGGATTTCAATTCCTTTCTCATGACCTTTGCCAACGGACAGACGGAGGTGTCGTATATATCAGCAACCTCAAAGCGTGTGGGATCTGTCTTGTTGCCCGCTCCCATAGCCGAGATCACGGGAATACCGAGCGCGCTTGCTCGAGTGATTATTTCAAGCTTCGCGCTGACGGTATCGACCGCGTCGGCAATATAATCGTAGATAGAAAGGTCGAATTGATCCGCGTTTTCGGGCAGATAGAAGACCTCGTGGGCGCATACCCTGCAATCGGGATTTATATCAAGTATCCGCTCCTCCATAACCTTGACCTTAGCTCTGCCGACTGTTGAATGAAGCGCGATTATCTGTCGGTTAACGTTTGAAAGCGAGACGGTATCCTTATCAAATATATCGATCTGTCCAACGCCTGCTCTCGCAAGAGCCTCGCAGATATGACCTCCGACACCGCCGACTCCAAATACGGCAACGCGCGCGTTGTTCAGTTTTTCTACCGCGTCGTCGCCAAAAACGTAGGCTGTGCGTGAGAATTCCTCGGAAACGACCATAAATTTACTCCCAAAACTTGATTTATAATTCATTTTATCACATTTTCGCAAAATAATCAAGTAATTACTTTACAAAAAACCAAAATTGATATATAATTATTTTATTGAAACTTTAAACGGAGCTTTTATGAATAACGAAGAAAAACTTATCGAGAAAGAAAAATCAAGCGAGCTGATATTCGACGGACGAGTGCTTCATCTCTATCGCGACGTAGTAACTCTTCCCGACGGAAACGAAGGCGTACGTGAATATTGCAGACATAACGGCGGCGTTTGCGTACTTCCCCTGACTGACGAGGGTGAGGTGATCTGCGTGCGTCAATACAGATATGCGCATCGCAAGTGTACCCTTGAGATTCCCGCAGGAAAGCTTGAAGCAGGCGAAAATAACGATATCCGCGCCGCCGCTCTGCGTGAGCTTAAGGAGGAGACGGGCGCCGAGTGCGACGAGCTTATCTATCTTGGAGAGATGCTTCCCTCTCCCGCTCTGCTCGGCGAGGTTATATATATGTATTTTGCCCGTGGCTTAAAATTCGGGGAAAAGGATCTCGACGAGGATGAATTTCTCGAATGTGAGCGCATACCGCTTAAAAAAATGGTTGAAATGGTCTGCGCGGGAGAGATACTCGACGCAAAAACGCAGATCGCGGCTCTGCGCGTATGGATGATGATTTCCAAAGAGAAAAATAAAGATTTGGAGTAATTGAAACGGCAAAGATAATTGGAACGGTTAGCTGCAACGTTAAGATTCGAAAACTGTACCGCCACGATATCCCTTACGCGACTCTGCGCGGCTCAATCGATGCCTACCCGCGCTGAGATCGACGATTTTATGAAGAAAATCTGCAATGTATATTAAAATAACCGCTTACGACTCGTAAGCGGTTATTTTTACTTCAAAAATTTGAATCTGTGCCTTAATTTGATAAAATAGAAGCTGATTATCCTCGTCAGTGCAATATCGTATATAATAAAAACGAGATTAACGAGCGCGTATACGGCAACTGCTACGTAGACGCCGCCCTCGGCATCACTGAATATAAAATTAAACGTATCAAGCGGATTACCGCCGTAGAAAATAAAAGACACGAGCACGACCGATAAAATCAATGCGACGTTAAGTAGTGCGATCTTAATTATCCAAGCGATATATTTGTTGAGTTTTTCAAATTTTTCCTTCAATATAGGATAATAACCGAAAAACAGAAGATAGAACCATCCCCCCATGCTTTGCGGCATTAGAATTATTGCCAAAACGCTCGTAACCGCAAAGATAAGCCACGGATACGCTCCTCCAAGCTCGATGACGGCAAAGATGCATAGAAACGATGTCAAGGCTGCCATTGTAAGATCGAGCGTTTCAAGTAAAGCTCCTATCAATAACAGCGCGACTCCCATTGCCGCTAAAAGCGCGCTTACTGTAAGCTTTTTCGTGTTATTTGATACTCCGCGGCTCATATCAACAGCACCTTATAAGGTCGCCGCCCATACATTCACAGCAACAGTCGGCGCAAAGCAGAGACGAGCAGACGTCACAGCCCGAGCAGCCTGCGGGATCGGTCGTATTGTAGCCTCCGCCGTAACCGTTCGCGCGGGCATTGAGATGATCTCTTGCGCGGCGATATTCGGCGTTACCCGGATCCATAGTGCAAGCGGTGTTTATCATTCTTTGCGCGTCGACGTAGAAGCCCTTTCTCATAAGGACGCATCCCATAAGATAGTGCCATTCAGCGCCTCTGTCGCCTGCTTCGATCGTGTTCAGCTCATTCTCCGCAGCAGCGTAATTCCCTGCGTTGATGTTTCTGCGGATATTGGCAAATTTTGCATTGCTCGAAGAATTGTTACTATAGCCGCTATATGAAGAATTATTATAAGAGTCGCTTTTTGAGCCGCCGTTTGCGCGCATCTGTTGGATCTCCTCGTAAGCCGAGTTTATCTCCTTCATTTTCTCTTCCGCAAGCTCCTTAAGCTCGCTGTCCGCGTATTTATCGGGGTGATATTTGCGCGCGAGTCTTCTGTAGGTTTCCTTTATATCGTCGTCCGAAGCGGTGGGCGAGACGCCAAGCACCTTGTACGGATCCTTATATTCTGCCATTTTCGGATAGTCCTTTCGTTGTTTTCTTTTTGTTGCGTTTACAGTCGCAATCATTATTGAGTTCTAAGACTCGGTCTGCCACGTCGGGCATTCCTCTATACATTATATTATTTACTATACCCTTGACCGTGGGACTTTCATCAAAATCTATCAGGTCAAAGGCAGGCTCTGCCGACGCAAGCTCAAGCCGAAGTGATCGAGAAACGTCTACTCTTTGCTCGTCCGTAAGTAATTGACCGCCGTAGAGACAGGCAAATGGATTGAATCTCTCTTTTTTCAGGTCGTCGGGCAGATCGTCGGAGGCGTCGACTATATATATCCAACGGCCGATATGTCTGCCTATGTTACGCATTATCTTAGCGTCGTTTCCGTCAAGACCGAATGAAAAAATGTCTGCAAGTATGTTACCGAAGCAATCTGCGGGGATATCCACGGAAGGAAGCTTTTGCTTTTCGGTGTCGGACAGCTTTTTTAAGCCTTCGCAGATCCTTTGGTCAAGCTCGCTGAAATTATTTTTCAAAGCTCTTTTTCTCATACGTCTCGCAAGCGGTCTTGCAAGTTTTGCCTTGAAGCGTTTAAATCCCTTTTCGTCGTTTATATCGTCTGCGGTCTTGCCCCATACCAAAAGCGCGTAGGCGTAGGCGCAATAAGCCAACGGCTCGCAAAACGAGAGATAAGGTCTTTTTTTGAACGGATGTGCGAGACATCTGCCGCGTTTGATCTCGGGATGCTCTTGAGCTATTGCAAGACGCAAAAGCGCCAGAAAAACGGTATCGTAGCTGAGAGTCATTCTCGAGCATTGTCCCGTGCATTTTCCCTGCGTCCTGCAAAGACCGCAATATACGGCTTTATAATATTCATTTTCTCTCACGCGAAGCTCGGGCGTGTCGGTGCGAATATAGCCGAACATAGCAAAGTCTCCTTAATTTAAATACAAATTATATTTTACCTCATTTTTGATAAAAAGGCAAGTGCTATTTGTAAATATTTCTTGATGGTATGTGAATTCTGGGTGATTTATTGGAGAATTTTGATGAAATATGCAGAATCGGCAATTTTTACAAAGCAAAACACTTCATTATATTTAAAATTCATTACATATTTTTGTTAAAATCTCTTGAAAAATCTTACAAAATAGGTTATACTATAATTTGGTATAAAATTTTTGGAGGAATATAAATTCTATGGCACTTACACTAAAAAGATCAGCAAAGTTTGACGGCGTAAAAGGTCCCGTTCTCACTATCGTTATGGACGGCGTAGGTCTTGCTCCCGACACCGTTTCAAACGCGGTCGCAACGGCTTACACACCTAATCTCGACGCGCTTATGGCAAACTATCCTATGGTCGCGCTCAAGGCCCACGGTACAGCGGTCGGTCTTCCCTCTGACGACGATATGGGTAACAGTGAGGTTGGTCACAACGCTCTCGGCGCGGGACAGGTCTTCGCCCAGGGCGCAAAGCTCGTAACGCAGAGCATCGAAAGCGGCAAGATGTTCGCTTCTTCCACCTGGCAGGAGGTAGTTGGCAATGTTAAGGCTAATGCTTCTACCCTTCATTTCCTCGGTCTTTTCTCCGACGGTAACGTTCACTCTCATATCGATCACCTCAAGGCTATGATCGCTCAGGCAAAGGCAGAGGGTATCGCAAGCATCCGCGTTCACATTCTTATCGACGGTCGTGACGTCGGTGAGACCAGCGCGCTTGAGTACATCGATCCTTTTGAGGAGTACATCGCTTCTCTTTCCGATGCTAATTGCAACATTAAGATCGCAAGTGGCGGCGGAAGAATGAAAATTACTATGGACAGATATGAAGCGGACTGGTCTATGGTAGAGCTTGGCTGGAAGACTCACGTGCTTGGCGAGGGCAGACAGTTTGCTTCTGCTCACGAGGCGGTTGAGACCTACAGAACAGAGCTTAAGGTCATCGACCAGGATCTTCCTCCCTTCATTATTGCAGAGGACGGCAAGCCCGTCGGCACTGTAGAGGATGGCGACAGCGTTATCTTCTTCAACTTCCGCGGCGACCGTTCCATTGAAATATCCAAGACCTTCGACGCTCCCGAGGGCGCGTTTGACAAGTTTGACAGAGTTCGCGTTCCTAAGGTAGTTTACGCAGGTATGCTTGAATACGACGGAGACCTTCACATCCCCTCCAAGTACCTCGTTAATCCCCCCGAGATCACCGAAACTATGGGTGAATATCTCGCGAACACGGGCGTGAAGCAGTACGCTATCTCCGAGACGCAGAAATACGGTCACGTAACTTATTTCTGGAACGGAAACAAGTCGGGTAAGTTCTCCGATGAAAATGAGACATACGTTGAAGTTCCCTCAGACGTAGTTCCATTCGAGCAGAGACCCTGGATGAAGTGCGCGGAGATCACCGACAAGCTCATCGAGGCTCTTGAGGGTGGCGAATACGATTACTACAGAGTAAACTTCCCCAACGGCGATATGGTCGGTCACACAGGCTCTCTTGCGGCTACTCGTTGCTCTATGGAGGCTCTTGACCTTCAGCTCGGCAGAATCCTTGCGGTAGTTGACAGACTTGGCGGCGTTGCTCTTATCACCGCTGACCACGGAAACGCAGACGAGATGTTTGAGATGGACAAGAAGACCGCTCAGCCTAAGGTAGGTAAGGACGGCAAGATGAAGGCAAAGACCAGCCACACTCTCAACAAGGTTCCCTGCATCATCTACGATAACACCGACGCGAAGGCTCACTACACGGTTAAAGCTGACGAAGGCAACTTCGGTCTTTCCAACGTTGCGGCTACTATGGTAAACCTTATGGGCTTTGAAGCTCCTGCAAAGTGGGACGAAAGCGTTATTGAATTTGTTTAATTCATACAAGCTTTTTTGCAACGGCGGCGCTCTGCCGCCGTTGTTTATTATAAATAATGTACAAAAGAAACGCGATCTATCGGGTTTTTCAACGAATTTTCGTCGTTTGATTTAGCGCTTTATCACTTTACCTTGTTAAAACAACCAAAAAATCAGCCTAATTCGTCCTGATTTTTGAAACATTATTAGTTTTTTAAAAAAATGTCGAAAACACCTTGACAATTCAAGCAAAAAAGTATAAGATATAGTATATTAACTTTTGGAGGTTATTATAAAATGAAAAACATCAAAATTTTGTCAGTCGTCCTTGCCTTTGTTCTCTGCTTTGGCATGATGGCAGCGCTCACCTCTTGCGGTGAGACCAACTACGCAGAAAACAACACCGAGTACGTTATAGGCGTTTCAGGTCCTCTTACGGGCGGCGCGGCAATGTACGGCGTTGCAGTTAAGAACTCCGCTCAGATGGCAATCGAAGAGATAAATGCCGCAGGCGGTCTCAACGGCGTTATGTTCAAGCTTATCGCAACCGACGATATGCACGACGCTACCAAGGTATCTACCAACTACTCTTCTATGTATGAGGCTGGTATGCAGTTGTCTCTCGGTACAGTAACCACAGGCCCTGGTCTTGAGTTCAAAAACCTTTCCGCTGACGACAACGTATTCTTCCTTACTCCCTCCGCTTCCGGCGATGATATTCCCGAGTTTGCAAACGGATATCAGATGTGCTTCGCAGACGGTAACCAGGATAAGGTTGCCGCTGACTTCGTAAACGAAAACTACAAGGGTCAGACCATTGGCGCATTCTACAAGGCTGACGAGGCTTATTCCAAGGGTATCTACGATCAGTTTATGGAGAACCTCGATCCCTCCGTCACCGTTGTTGCCGCAAGCTTCACCGACGCTAACGCTACCGACTTCTCTACTCAGATAGACACTCTTAAGGGCTTCAAGTTCATCTTTATGCCTACTTACTACGAGCCTGCTTCTATCTTTATGACTCAGGCTAAGGATATTCTCGCTGCTGACGCCGTTTACTACGGCTGCGACGGCTTCGACGGTATCGATAACATCGAAGGCTTCGATATTAACGCTATTCCTCAGGCAGTTACCATGCTCTCTCACTTCAACTCCAAGGCTACCGAAGGTAAGGCTGCAGAGTACATTGCAAAGTATCAGGCTAAGTTCCCCGGCGAGCCTCTCAACCAGTTCGGCGCATCCGCTTACGACTGTGTTTACGCTCTCTATAACGCTATGAAGGCTGCTATTGATGCAGGTGAAGAGATTCCCGTAACTATCAGCGCTTTCGACCTCTGCGAGATACTTAAGGCTCAGTTTAACAATGGCTTTACCTACACTAACGGCGCTACCGGTGATTCTATCACTTGGGAAGCAAACGGATACGTTAACAAGCTTGCTATTCAGTACGTTATAAAGGAAGTTAACGACTGATTTTAATCAAAAGATCATTCAACGCAATAACTGCATACACCCGACTACAAACGGGTGTATGCAGTTATACCTGTTTTTTGATAAAGCGTGTTTTTTTCGTTTTATTGAGAAAAAAAGACAATAAAGCGAAAAAATTTCGCTTTATCTCACTAAATTTAGTAAGGAACAACTATGGAACTTATTTTATCAACATTGATAAACGGATTGAGCCTCGGGGGTATATACGCGATGATCGCGCTTGGATATACTATGGTGTACGGTATCGCCAAGATGCTCAATTTCGCTCACGGCGACATTATTATGGTCGGCGGATATTTAATCTACGTTTTTATGGCGACGAACAATCCTCTCCTCGCCATCGCTTTGGCGGTGATAGGATGCGTTATTCTCGGTATCGTTGTAGAGAAGGTCGCTTATAAGCCTCTGCGTGGCGCTTCCCCTCTGGCAGTTCTTATTACCGCTATAGGTGTCAGCTATCTTTTGCAGAGCTTGGCGCAGATCATATTTGGATCTGCAAACAAAATGGTCACCGTATACGATTTCGGCTCTGTTAATATTCTCGGTGTACCTATGCAGGTCTCCTCTCTTGTAACTCTTGGTGTCACTGTTGTCGTAATGATTGCTTTGACGCTCTTTATTAAGTGTACTCGCGTAGGACGAGCTATGATTGCCGTATCCGAGGATAAGGGCGCGGCTCAGCTTATGGGTATCAACGTTAACGGTATTATTACCATTACCTTTGCTATAGGCTCTGCTCTCGCCGCTCTGGCAGGTCTTTTCTATCTGCTTAAGGCACCCAGCATATCCAGCACCCTCGGAGCTATGCCCGGTATCAAGGCTTTCACCGCGGCGGTAATCGGTGGTATAGGCTCTGTCCCCGGTGCGATGCTTGGTGGAATACTTCTTGGTATGGTCGAGTGTATATCCTATAAAATAACAGCGATCGCTCCTTATACCGATGCGATCGAGTTCTCGCTCCTTATCATAATCCTGCTTGTAAGACCTACCGGCTTCCTCGGTAAGAAAAGGAGGGAGAAGGTATGAGAAAGATCAAATGGAGCCATTATATCAATTACGCCGTTATCGGTGTTCTTACGATCGTATTGGCAATTTTCACGCTTGTCGGCGGTCTCAACCAGTCGCTTCTGTATTTGCTTGAGAAAATAGCTATAAGCATTATACTTGCGGTTTCCCTTTCTCTCGTCGTCGGATTTCTCGGCGAGCTGTCACTCGGACACGCAGGATTTATGTGCGTTGGCGCGTATCTTGGAGGAAAGGTAGCTTCCCTGCTCGTTTCCTCTCTTGGAAACGGTCCTCTCACCTTCCTTATCTCTCTGCTCGTAGGTGGCGCGGCGGCGGCTGTTTGCGGTATCATTATCGGTATTCCTGCGCTTCGTTTGCGCGGTGACTACCTCGCTATCGTTACACTCGCCTTCGGTGAGATCGTTAAATCGATATTCCAAAACACGTCGAGCGAGACATTTGGCGGCGCTATCGGTCTCAGTACCCCCAGATACGATAAAAAGACCTTCTTTATTTTCGCATTCATTCTCGTTCTTATTACTCTTGCAATAGTACAAAATCTCATTCGTTCAAAACACGGCAGAGCTATCACCTCTATTCGTGATAACGAGATCGCGGCTCGAGCAAGCGGTATAAACGTTACCAAGTACAAGCTTTTGGCATTCACTCTCTCTGCTACCTTCGCGGGTATCGCAGGCGTGCTTTACAGCTTCTCCAACTATACCGTACAGAGCGCGAAGTTCGGATACAACTATTCGATCGAAATACTCGTTATGGTAGTTCTTGGCGGTATGGGAAGCATAAACGGTTCGATCATTGCCGCCGCTCTCATAACCTTCCTTAACACGAAGCTTGCGACTATTCTCACAGGCGACCTTGCAGTCCTTCAAAACCTGCTTTACGCGGTCATCCTTATTCTTATAGTCATTTATAATAACGCTCCTGCTCTCAAGAGCTTCCGTGACCGTTACAATATAGGTGCGCTTTTGAAGAAGCTCAGACGAAAAGCACACGACCCTGCTCACGTCAAGGACGACGCGGCGAAGTGGGACGTCGTGCCTACAAAGATCGAAATGAACGAAGTGTTGTCTATCGATCTTACACCTCAGGATAAGCAGGATCTTACAGGAAACGGAGGAGCAAAATAATGGCAGAGTATATTCTTGAAACAAAAGAGCTCGGTATCTCCTTCGGTGGCTTGAAGGCTGCGCAGAACGTTAATATCAAGATCAAAAAGAATCAGATATACGGACTTATAGGCCCTAACGGCGCAGGTAAGACGACGATATTCAATCTTCTGACAGGCGTTTACAAGCCTACTACGGGTACGTTTTATCTTGACGGTGAGGAGCTAAAAAATCTCCCCCAGGACAAGATAAATCACAAGGGCATAGCGCGTACCTTCCAGAACATTCGTCTGTTCAATAATATGACGGTAGTTCGTAACGTAATGGTCGGTCTTGCAAATCGCCCCGAATTCAAATGCGGCATTGTCACTTCTCTCTTCCGTCTTCCCCGTCATTTCAACGTCGAGACGGAAATGAGAGAAATGGCAAAGGAGCTTCTCCGGATATTCGGACTAGAAGAAGAAAGAAACAACCTTGCTTGTAATCTTCCCTACGGGAAGCAGAGAAAGCTTGAGATCGCGAGAGCTCTTGCTACCAATCCAAAGCTTCTGCTTCTTGACGAGCCCGCGGCGGGTATGAATCCCCACGAGACCGCAGATCTCGTTGAGACTATCAAGTTCATACGCGATAATTTCGATATGACGATACTTCTTATTGAGCACGATATGAAGTTCGTTTCGGGACTTTGCGATGAGGTTACCGTATTGAATTTCGGTACCGTTCTCGCTCAGGGCGATACGAAGGTCGCCCTTAACGATCCCGAGGTCATCAAAGCTTATATTGGAGGTTAAGACTATGGCAATGTTAGAAGTACACGATCTTGAAGTATACTACGGTGTCATTTGCGCTCTTAAGGGTATAAGCTTTGAGGTAAACGAGGGCGAAATAGTCACTCTTATCGGCGCTAACGGCGCAGGCAAGACGACTACTATGCAGAGCGTTGTCGGTCTTATCCCCGCAAGAGCGGGCAAAATAACCTTCGACGGAAACGATATAACAAAAACTCCCTGCCATAAGATAGTTCATATGGGTATGACGCAGGTTCCCGAAGGAAGAAGGATCTTCCAGGAGCTTAGCGTTTATGAAAATCTTCTTATGGGCGCTTACTCTATAAAGGACAAGAGTAGCTTTAAGGGCGATCTTGAAGCAATATTCGAGCGCTTCCCACGTCTTGCGGAGCGCCGCAATCAGATCGCGGGAACGCTTTCGGGCGGTGAGCAACAGATGCTTGCTATTGGCAGAGCAATAATGAGCCATCCAAAGCTTCTTATGCTCGACGAGCCCTCTATGGGTCTCTCTCCCCTGCTTGTTGACGAGGTTTTTGAGATAATCAAGGACATCAACCGTGACGGAACTACCATTCTCCTCGTTGAGCAGAACGCAGGTAAATCCTTGGCAATATCCGACAGAGCTTACGTTCTTGAGAACGGTCAGATCGTGCTTACGGGTACGGGAAAAGAGCTTTCCGAGAGCGAAATGGTTAAAAAGGCTTATCTCGGAGGCTAATAAAAGAGGAACAGACGGTTAAAGTCTGTTCCTTTTTGTATCGAAATAATCCCAAACGGGTATTTATCTCTTTAAGTTTTGGCGTAGGTGTCCCCCCTATCGTGAATATCGCCCTGTAAAGTGTTGCACCAAATTTGCACCAAGATCACACCAACATTCAACGCTGTTCTGCTCGACAAATTGGAATTTATTTCTTCAATACTTTTTTGCACCAAGTGCGTTTGTTGCATTTTGGACACTTCAAGTACCGAGTCGTTCCTCTATGCATCGCATTAAGTGCCTGCATATAGGTAGGCACAATCTCGTAACCGCAATTTTTGCACTTGTAAGCGCCAACACTGACTTCAAGCTTTAATGCATAGAAGCACGGTATCAAAAACACGACGCAAACACCAAGAATTGTGACAAGCTGCCATACTCCTTCGGGAATCAAAAATGCAGCAATAAAGATACCTGCAATTAGTGCTGTCATACTTACGATCATAATTGCCCACATAGAAGACCAAATCGTTTTGTTTTTCTTCTCTAATTCCTTCGCCATATCAAGCAAAAGCTGTTCATTTTTCTGATTGCTGTTTTCCATAAAGATTTTCTCCCCACTTAATAATTCATTTACACTGATGCCAAGAATATCACAGAGCTCAAGCATTATCGAAGTATCAGGCATTGCTATGCCTCTTTTCCACTTGGATATTGCTTTGTCGGTGATATCGAGTTTTTCTGCCAACTGCATTTGCGTTAAGTTTTTTTGTTTTCTGCACTCGGCAATAAATTTTCCTATTTTCAATTGATCCATAGGTACCCTCCTTTCGCATACATTATAACCGCTATTTAAAATAA
>JAZSJO010000082.1:0-2314 GCA_045534365.1 Eubacteriales bacterium | reverse complement strand
CAACGGGCCGTTGGTAGCGGGAATTGGACTTGAACCCATGACCTACCGGGTATGAACCGGTTGCTCTAGCCAACTGAGCTATCCCGCCATTTTGGCGCGTTTTTTCGAACGCTTGACTATTATACCACAATCACACCTCGTTGTCAACACTTTTCGCAAAAATTCATAAAATTATTTTTTAGTTCACAAAAAATCAACAAAAGCCCCGTGATCCGCATTATTTCATCGGTTTCAGGGGCTTTTTATTGATTTTTAAAAGCAATTATCGCTTGCTTTCAGAAACGACCTCTTCTCCGTTGACGATTCTTTTTGCATCCTCGATTATCTTATCCGCAAAGGAACGCGCAACAAAGAAATTTCCGTATGCGCTCTCCGAATCCGAGGCGTAGCCGTTATCGGGAGAAACGCTTTCAATGGTAATATAAGATTTTCTTTCGGTATACTGATAGATACGAATGACCAGATCGCGTCTGTTTCCGTAAGCGTCGCACGCCTTTACGGTGATCTTAAGCTGACAGCTATGGTCACCGGTATCAAAATCGTCATACTGCCTGAACTCCGCCTTTTCTTCCTCGCTGAGGTCAGCCATACCGTCAAAGGATGCGTAAAGCAGGCTTCCGTAGAACTGCTTGAAATTATCCATAGCGGTAGATTTTACAGACTTTCCCGCGTGATTGGTGGTTGTGATAACGTAATCCAGCTTAGTATCGTTAGCAAACACCTCAGCGACGTAAGTTTCGTTGCTCACAAGCGAAACCACTCCCCAATCGCCGGTGCTTTCGTTAACGACGATAAGATTTTCTCCCTCGGTCTTATAATACGCTCCCTTACACCATACTCCGATAGTGCAATCCTCGTACGTTGCCGCTCTGGTTTCTCTTGTCTTTTTATCTATTACCTTGATGTCACCGTTGCTGTCCTGTATCAGGTCGTTTTCGGTGGTAGGATAATAGACCTCCGCATATTGCTTGTACTTTCCGTTTTCCTTTATTTCGGGAATCTTGAGCGCTCTGCCCGAAAGTCGGCTGGTATCCTTTCCCGCAAAGAAAATTCCGCAAGACGTACCGCTGAGATATCCCCACTCTCCGGTTTCGGAATTTACGAGAATCGTTTGTCCGTCAGCGGTGCTGTAAACGTTTCCGCTTCCCCAGCTTCCGCGGAGATTATCCCCATACTTGTCCTCGTCCATATACGCCTCGTCAAGAGCCCATCCAATATAGGTATTTCTACCCGTAATATAGACGTAATTACTCTTAACGAAGAACTCCGTATTCTTTTGAGAATCGAACTTGACTACCTCGTCTTTGGCAACATAATTGCCCTCCATATCCATCGTACTCTTAATGGCGGCAAGATAGTAATTGCCTCGGGTTCCGTAAACGTTATAATAGTAAACGATTATGGCGTCGTCTTCCCCGTCACTGTTGGTATCGACCTGCTTCGCCTCGTAGAACATATATCCGTACTGACTGTCCTCTCCCGGGGTGTACTGGACGGGAGTGACCAAGAAATCGCCCTGATACACCTCGGACACCGCGGCTCCTTCGCCAATCAAGGTATATTTTCCGTTATTCTTAGAGATCTTATAGTTTTTATCTCCCTCGGTAAATCTGGATCCGCTTTGCGAGGAATAGCTCATATATTTGGATACCGAATCATCGATTCTGAAATTGACCGAAGTCTTGCTTGACTCTATAGTTATCTCCTCAATGTGAGAGATGTCCAGACGAATATAATTAGTTTCGTACCAAGCAAGCTCCTCATACTCAAGGAATCCAAAGCTGCTCTCCGAAACTCCCACGATCATATCGTAGAAGGGAGAATAAGCATAAAACACTCCCTCATCGGTATTTTCACTGATGGAAACCTGGTTTTCAATAAGCACCGTCTTTCCTTCGGAATCGGTAGTGCTATAGTAGAATACGATCATATAGGGAGCCTCGTAAAGACCGTATTTTTCAAGATCCTCCTCAGTGGGAGAGAGCTTGATGACCTCGGTAAACTCGGTAGCATAGAGCGCATACAATGCGTCATCCACCGTTTCAGAATTGATCCTGTAGCCGCTTGCGTAATCCAGATTTGAGACGTAAGGCGTGTGTTCAAAAAGAGTTCCTTCTCTTACAATGGTATTAAAAATAATGTAGAGAATATTTCGTTCTCTCTCCAAAAGGGGCAGACTCTCGGAATAATAGGTCCGACGGGCGCGGGAAAAACAACCCTCATCGCGCTTCTTATGCGGCAATACGACGTAAACGAAGGATCTGTCAAGATCGACGGCATAGATGTACGTTCAATGAGCCGTGATGAAATATCG
>JAZSJO010000107.1:0-4876 GCA_045534365.1 Eubacteriales bacterium | reverse complement strand
TGATATCATGGAAAAGCTACTCTCAACTTTAAACGAAGAACAACGCGATGCTGTTATGACAACAGAGGGATTTGTGCGCGTAATTGCAGGTGCAGGCTCGGGTAAGACGAGGGCTCTTACAACAAGGTTTGCATATCTTGTAAATGAGCTTGGTATTCTGCCGGGGAATATACTGTGTGTAACCTTTACAAATAAGGCGGCAAACGAGATAAAGGACAGACTTGCAAAAGCCCTTGACGACGAAAGCGCGGCGAACGATATATGGGCGGGCACGTTCCACTCGGTATGTATGCGTATACTTCGCGTGAATTGTGAAAAAATCGGCTATAAGCCTCAGTTTACCATATACGATACCGACGACCAGAAAAAAGCCGTCAGCGCGGCTATGAAGCGCTGTGGCATTGAAGAGAAGCAGTTTCCGATAAAAAGCGTTATGTCGGCTATAAGCCGAGCCAAGGATAGTCTTATGTCTCCCGAGGAATATGAAAAAGAGGTTTACGGGGATTTCAGACTGTCGAAGATAGCTAAGGTGTATATTGAGTATCAGAAGGCGCTCGTAAGCTCTAACGTAATGGACTTCGACGATATTATTATGAATACCGTCAAGCTTTTCAAAAAAGAAAAAGACGTGCTTGATTTTTATCAGAGAAAATTCAAATACATATTTATCGACGAGTATCAGGATACTAATACGGCTCAGTTTGAGCTTGCAAGGCTTTTAGCGGAAAGATCTCATAATATTATGGTAGTCGGAGACGACAATCAGTCGATATACAAGTTCAGAGGCGCGGTCATCGAGAATATTCTTTCCTTCGACCAGAGCTATGAAAATACCAAAGTAATAAAGCTCGAGCAGAATTACCGCTCGACTTCCACGATTCTTAACGCGGCGAATGCGGTCATATCAAACAATCCCAATAAATTCAAGAAAAAGCTTTGGACCGCGGGTGATGAGGGCGATAAAATAATCGTTCGTAAGCTTCCCAATCAGAATCTTGAGGCGAAGGATATCGTTGACACGGTACAAAAGGCGGTCGCCTACGACGGTAGAAAATACCGTGATTTTGCGGTGCTTTACAGAACTAACGCGCAATCCAACAGTATCGAGCGTGCTCTCGCAAAGAGTGCCGTACCATACAGAATGCTCGGTGGCGTAAGATTCTCCGACCGTAAAGAGATTCGTGATGCCGTAGCTTATCTTCAGCTTATAGTAAACCGCACGGACAGAGAGCGTCTGCGCCGTATAATCAACGAGCCGAAGAGAAAAATTGGTGAAAAGACTATCGAAGCGGTATTTCAGATAGCCGATGAGCTTGAATGTTCTGCCTTTGAAGTTATCGAAAACGCGAGCAGATATACTGCGCTCTCAAGAAGCGCGTCCGCGCTCGAGGGCTTTGCGGCGTTAATAAATAAGCTTGCTGTGATAGCGGAGCATAGCACTCTCACTAACCTTTTCGACGCGGTTCTTGACGAAAGCGGATACCGAGCGATGCTCGAGGAAGCGGGCGAGGAAGAGAAGGACAGACTTGACAACCTTGAGGAGTTCAAGTCGAGTATTCAGGAATATATCAATAATAATGAAGAGCCGACTCTTACGGGATTTTTAGAGGAAAACGCCCTCGTTGCCGACGTTGACCGTTACGACGATACCGCCGACGCGGTAGTGCTTATGACCATCCACAGCGCCAAAGGTCTTGAATTCCCGATCGTAATAATTCCCGGCTTTGAGGACGGTATCTTCCCTGGAATGCAGACTATCGTCGGAAGCGAGGAGGATATGCAGGAGGAGAGAAGACTTGCTTACGTAGTATTGACGAGAGCAAAGGAAAAAATTTATATTCTTCATACAAAATCCCGTCTTCTTTACAACCAGACGCAATACAATCCCGTATCGAGATTCGTCACGGAGATTCCCGATGAGTACGTAATCAGAGAAGAGATCGAGGACGATAGCTTCGTCAATATGTACGGCGGCGGTAAGTCCTACGTTTTCGACACCTCGGAGCGTCAGAGAGGATATTCCGATACTCAAAGAGCATCGGTACAAAAAAAGAGCGGATATACGGGAAGCAGTATTTTGCAGAACACCTCAAAGCCTGTCACCGCGAAGCCTGCAAATATCGAAAGGTTTGCCCCGGGTGACAGGGTAAAGCATTTGACCTTTGGTGAGGGCGAGGTGCTTTCTGCAAGAGATATGGGAGCTGACGTCCTTTACGAGGTTATGTTTGACACCGTTGGCACTAAAAAGCTTATGGCGACGTACGCAAAGCTGAAAAAAATATAAATACCGCACACCTCGTCAAAGCCTTTGATCGACGATATCGTCGCTATGTGTGACGACCTTTTCGAGGCCGAAAAGGATTGGTTGCCAGAGTACAGATAAAAGAAAAGCAGCGCCGTACGCTCGGCGCTGTTTTAATATTAAAATACCGTTTCGATGATCTTTTGGCAGAGATCGGGCGAATAACGCCAATAATCTATATGCTTCACCTTTTCACAATCAATAAAATAATTCAGCTTTTGAATGTCTGCCTCACCCTTGTAGGAATCGATCAGGACGAGCTTTATCTTCATTCTTTCGGGAATAATACTTTTTATGTAGACCGCAACCTGCTTTCCCACGTCAATGTCGGAAGAAAAGGGAAGCTCCTCTCTCAGCTCTGCAAGTCCCGCGAGATTTGGCGCAAGCTCTACGAAGATGCCGTAGCTTTCCACACTTCTCACTATACCCGCAACCGTCTGTCCCGCGCTGAATGCCGATGCATTTTCCTTCCACGTGCCGAGAAGCTCCCTCATTGATACGAATATACGTCCTTTTTCGTAATCGAAGGATTTTACGACCGTATATATCATCATTCCGCTGTAAAGTCTGTCTCTCGGGTGTGAAAAACGGGATACGGATATGCAATCGACCGACAATAAAGAAATTATTCCGCAACCAATATCGACGAACGCTCCAAAGCTTTCAAGATGCGTTACTCGCGAGCAGATAAGGTCCCCCGGAATAAGATCGGCTATATAATTATTCATACACTCTATCTGCGCCTCGCGCCTTGAAAGATAAGCGATAGTTTTGCCGTCTTTTTCTTCGATCGACGTGACCTTAAAGCATACAGCCTTGCCAACGCGTGTTATTATAGCGATATCCTTGACCTGCTCGCCGTCTTTACAATAGCAGACCTCGCTTCTCGGGATTATTCCGCTGATGCCGTGCAGATCTACGTGTAGATTCATCGCTCCGTCACACAATATAACGGTAGCTTCAAGTATCGTTCCCGCAGCCATTGCCTTTTCAAGACCTGTGCGGCCCGAAAAGAGAAGCTCTCTGTTTTGCGCGCTCCCAAGCAACATTCCTTCGGGCTTATACGTGTTTATCATTTGTTTTTCCTCCGCCTTTTGTATTTCACGTTTTAAGTCTATGCGGGTAAAGAGTTAAAATATCACAAAAGTCTGAAAAAGAGACGAATATTTGATAAAAAATCAAGTTTACAAAAAATTCACAAATATTTTTTGAAAATTATTATTGAGCAAATGATATGAAAAAGCGAGAAAACAAGAGAAAACGAGAGATTTGTAAATGATAAATTAAAAAAACGAAAAAATCTTCAAAAAAGGTATTGACAAATAAAAAGCCTTGTGATATAATATGCAAGGTTAAAAAAGAACACTCAAAATTATTTGGAGGATGACTAAAAATGTCTACATTTATGCAGAAAAAAGAAGCAGTTGTCCGCAAATGGTATGTGATCGACGCAGCAGGAAAGCCCATGGGTAGAACCGCTGTTGTTGCAGCAGACCTTCTTCGCGGAAAGAACGCTCCCGAATTCACACCCCATGTTGACTGCGGAAACTTCGTTATCATAATCAACGCTGACAAGGCTGTTCTTACTGGTAAGAAGCTCGAGCAGAAATACTATCAGAGACACTCCGGCTACATCGGCGGTCTCAAGAGCATTCAGTACAAGAAGCTGATGGCTGAAAAGCCCGAGTTTGCTATGGAAGCAGCTGTAAAGGGAATGCTTCCCCACAACACTCTCGGTAGAGCAGCAGCTACCAGACTTAAGGTTTACTCCGGCGAGGCTCACAAGCATGAGGCTCAGAAGCCCGAGACCTACGAGTTTTAATTTAAGGAAAGGAAGGAAGTAAACCTATGTATACAAGTGCAAAGCCCTACTTCTACGGCACTGGTAGAAGAAAGAAGTCCGTTGCTCGTGTAAGAATATATCCCGGTAACGGTCAGATCACCATTAACGGTAAGGATATCGACGAGTATTTCGGTCTTGAAACTCTTAAGCTTATCATCAACCAGCCCTTCGGCGTAACCGGTACTACCGGCAAGTTCGACATCGTTGCTAACGTAAACGGTGGCGGTATCTCCGGTCAGGCAGGTGCTATCCGTCACGGTGTAGCTCGTGCGCTCATCACCGCTGATGAGAACTACCGTCCCGCTCTCAAGGCTGCAGGATTCCTCACCAGAGACCCTCGTATGAAGGAAAGAAAGAAATACGGACTCAAGGGCGCAAGACGTGCTCCTCAGTTCTCGAAGAGATAAGTTGTTATTTCTTATATACAAAAAGCTCTGCTCCGGCAGGGCTTTTTGCTTTTTGTAGGGCGGTTCAATTTGTAAAGAATTGAGCCGTTCTATTTACTTTTAAGGGATTTTATGGTATAATTACATTGATTAGATGTCTAATTCTTAAACGCAACCCAAAGTTTACATAAAGAAACACCGAATTGGTGGTATGTTTTCTCCTTGTATGTTACAATAATGGCAACGCAGCGTTAGAAAACATAAGGAGATAAAATTATGACACTTGGCGAAAAAATAGCAAAGCAAAGAAAAGAACTGAATTACACACAAGAACAACTTGCCGAT
>JAZSJO010000173.1:0-7303 GCA_045534365.1 Eubacteriales bacterium | reverse complement strand
CCTGAACGGTCACGATGTGGATGCTTCGCAGGTACACGCTGGAGAGGTACAGACGCACGTTCTGCTGAGTCTGAATCCCGGACTGATCAACTCTTCCGGTTACTCCTGGACAGGGGATTATGTTACCGTGACCGGCGATTTGTGTGCCGATCTGCTTTCCAACATTGCATCCGAGCAGAGAGCAAAGGTGGTGTACGAATATCTCTATCGCCAGATTGAGGACAAAAAGGTGAGAGAAACCATCGACTTCCTGCTCAACCGTGAAGAAGCGCACAATCAGATGTTCCGGGATGCTTTCAATAAGGTACAGCAGACCGGTTCCAACCGTGACTTTGGTACGACCAAGGCGGCGAAGATGTATTTTTCCATGTCGAACCCCGGACCGAATACGTTTGCGACAGGGGAGACGCACGCACCGTCGTTTAAGTAAATTTGAAAAAATCACCGTCAATTGTTTGGCGGTGATTTTACATATCGCTGCGTAGAATGCTTTTAAAATTAAAAATTGGGTAAAGAGGTATTTATGTGTACGGCTGTTTCCTATAGAAGTAATGCTTCCTATTTTGGCAGAAATTTGGATCTGGATCGCGGGTACGGTGAAAGAGTCGTTATTACTCCGCGCCGTTATGAAATTAAAATGCGCTGTGAGGAGCCGATCAAATCACACTATGCGATGATCGGTATGGCTGCCGTTGTCGATGATTTTCCTCTTTACTATGAAGCCACAAACGAGAAAGGTTTGAGCATAGCGGGCTTGAACTTTCCCGAGAACGCTGTCTACTGTGGCTTTGCAGAGGGAAAGGACAACGTTACGCCTTTTGAGTTTATTCCTTGGATCTTGGCGCAATGCTCGTGCGTAGATGAAACAAAAGTGCTTCTTGGCAAAATCAATTTGGTCAACATCGACTTTGACGAGCAGCTTCCGCTGTCACCGTTGCATTGGATGATCAGTGATAAAAAATGCAGTATCGTAGTGGAAGCATTGAAGGACGGGTTTAAAATATACGAAAATCCGTTTGAGATCCTGACAAACAATCCTCCCTTTGAATTTCACCAAACGAACGTGAGTAATTATATGGGGCTTGGTATCGGTCACGCAACCTCTCAATTCAGGGAAAGCATACCTATGAAAAACTATAGCTTAGGTATGGGGGCGTTTGGCTTGCCGGGGGATTTTTCAAGCGCTTCACGGTTTATAAGGGCTCTTTTTGTAAAAGAAAATTCGGTGTCGGAGCATAATGAAGAATCAAACGTGAATCAGTTTTTCCATATTCTGAATTCCGTCGCGATGCCAAAGGGGTGCGTCTTGGCTACGGATGGCTTTGAATATACGCGCTACAGCAGCTGTTGCAATGCGGATCAGGGGATTTATTATTACACGACCTATGATCATCTTGAGATCACTTCGATCCATATGCACGACGTTGACTTAAATCAATCGCGCTTATACACCTATGATGTAAAAGGGTTAAAAAGTTCGTAAAATCATGTTACAATATAGTAACGATGAAACCGCATAGGCGGCGGACAATTTTGTCCGCCGCCTATGCGGTTTTTTACCCTACTTTCTTAAGCTCGGGTAAGTGTTTTCATACTTTTTACGTTCATGTCTATGTGCCACAAGGCTTTTCAAGCCTTCTTTCACAAGGGTTTTCGGCGATTTTGAAATGCAGGTTGCGCTTATGTTATTGCAGCATCTGCCGCAAGGTCTTCGTTGAGGTCGGCGAGGATGTCGCCCTTGACGCCTACGTATTTCATATCGAAGGGAACTCCCGATGCGGCGGTGGGGTAGAGTCCTGTTGTATGGTCTACGAAATATTGCGCCATAGGAGAGTTTTCGATCTCTTCCGTAGAGAGATTCCTCGTGAGCTGATAAAGGATCGCGCCGATAATCTCAAGATGCGCGAGTTCTTCCGTGCCGACATCCGTCAATATTCCGGCGACCTCACGGTACGGCATAGAATAACGCTGATGCAGGTATCTCATCGACGCCGCCAACTCACCGTCAGGTCCGCCGAGCTGACTCAAAATAACGGATGCTGCTTTGGGATCGGGATTTTTGATCTTTACGGGGTATTGTAATTTTTTCTCGTATATCCACATATAGAATTAGCTCCTTTCACAATTATATTTCCCAGGGCCAGGGCGTTTTCGTCCAGACCCAATCGCTCGTGCTTTCGTTGCCGTTCATAGTGAGAGGCCCTACTGCCCTTTCATATTCGGCAACAAGCATTTTGCGGGTGTTCAAAAGCGAATGATAGTGAGCGAGGGCTTCATCGGAGCAGGGGTAGGCGTTGAGGTAAAGCACGGTGTCGTAAAGCGCGAAATCGACCTCCTGGATCCTTAGCATAAGGTTTTCACCGCCGTTTCGACAGCCGCCGTTCTGACTGCCGCTACCCGAGCGTGGTGACTGAGTGTTGTTGCGGTTGTTCATAATTCTTTCCATAAATCTTGTCTCCATATTATATATTTGGTGTTTGGGGATCGCTGACAGATCATCAGCGCTTTGAGCCTTCAAAGGGAAGGTCAAGCTCGGAGAACACAGTTCCTCTTGTCAGAGCCGTATCGGGCGAATAGAGCTGACGGAAGTGCTGATAAGGAGAATACACTATGCCCAAGGGATGCTCCTTAAGGCCCCAACCGATGCCGTCTTTGCAACCGTTTGAGCCGTTTTGTGAGGGAGAGCGGAGGGAGCCGTCGCAAAGTCTTCTGCTTTCGCTGTCGATCTGCGGAAGATCGCCTGTGAGAGATGCGACGGGACGGTCGGAGCAGTCTCTTGAGGTCTGATTCCGTCTCTGGACCGTCATTGCCTCGCGGCGACGGAGTCCGTCTGCATATCCAATTTTGTCGTTATACATTTATAAAACTCCTTTCGGGATTCATAGGTCAAGATAGGCGTTGTCGCGTTTTATCTTGCCATTATATAGTCTATGCCGAAAGTTGCTTTTTGTCACAAAAAGTATTTTGATGTAAAGGTTTGTCGTGAATTGACCAAAAATACGGGGCGATTTTTTGGTCAATTTGCCTATTACAAAAAATCAAAATTTATGGTATAATTGATATATCGCAATTGAGAAAAGAGGTGTGACATCATGTTTGCTTTGGGGGATAAAATAATGTATGGAACGGAGGGCGTCTATATCGTGTCGGAGTACGCCGATTCTCCTATTGATAAAAGCGACGGCAGAAGGTTTTACGTTCTGAAGCCCGCGCACGGCCCCGAAGGAAACCTGATATATACGCCCGTTGACAATGACAAGGTAAATATGCGCCCCGTAATGACGAGGGATGAGGCTCTTGCGTTTATTGATACTATTCCAGATATATCGGCGCTTGAGGTCGAAAAAGAGAAAAATCGCCGCGAGGTATACAGGCTTACTATGCAAGACGCTGATTGTAATGAATACGTAAGTATAATCAAGACCGTGCATCAGCGCAGGGAAGAGCTTGCAAAATATAAGAAAAGGCTCAGCGAGGCGGATAATAATTACGAAAAAAAGGCGAAATTTTGTCTGTACGGAGAATTGTCGATCGCCTTGGATATCCCGGTCGACGAGATCGAGCGTTTTATCGTTGACAAATTAGGTATAGCGTAAATTTAACAAAAAAGCAGTTGTGAGCTTCACAACTGCTTTTCGTATCTTTGAGATAGTAGTGATAATACGGATTTGTATTATTCTATCTTAGTTTGATTGACTGCTCTGACTGTATTTTTGCTTTACCGCGTCAATCTGCTGAGGCTGGGCGTTTTGCGCGGGATACCAGCCCTTTTGCGACATTTTCGCGTAGACCTCGTTCTGCATTGCCAGAGTTTCGTTGAATGCCTGCGTAAATGCACCGTGGACGTTGGGAGTGGACGCCTCGAGCGCGCCGTGCATCATAAGATCGCACTCGCCCTTGAGATTGAGGAGAATGTTCTCCATTATTTCCTTGTCGTTCATTTTATACCTCCTTAGAGTAGTAATTTGATGCTTTCAGTGTGCCTTCAAATCAATTCAAAAGGCCTAAGAAACGGTTGAAGCATTGAGTATGACGGGCAGAGAGCTGAGAGACGAAATTCTTCAGCTCGGGATCCTGAAGCTGATTTGCGGAATCGTTACAGCAGGTCTTTATCTGCTGCTCGTGACCGAGAGCGTCGTCGATATAGAGCAATTCTTTGGGAGACATAATTAAACCTCACTTTCTTTTTGTTTGCAAAGTCATTTTAGACAGAGAAAGAACCGTATATTCAAAAAATCGGAAAAAACGAAGATTTTTAGAAAAAAGGACTTGACTATTTTGCTTTTTTGTTGTATAATATCAGTTGTGTACGCCGGTGTGATGGAATTGGCAGACGTGCTGGACTCAAAATCCAGTGGTAGCGATACCGTGTCGGTTCGACCCCGCCCACCGGCACCAAAAAAACAGAGAGAAGCAATGCTTCTCTCTGTTTTTTTTGTACCGATGGTTGTATTGGTCTAACCTTGCACCAAATTCGCTCGCGAATTTGGTAATGGTTCAGACCCCGACCCGTAGAATTAAGTTAATTGAGCGGGATGTGAGGGTACTGTGCTTTTTTGCGTGTTGGTGGTCGTTTTTTTATTTATTCCACACCTTTTCAAACTCGCGAAGCGCGTTCAGGTATCCCTCTTTGTCGACAGGGAAGGCGAGACCGTGTCCTGCGCCCTTTATCGTAACCAGCTTTTTGGGCGCGACGCAGACGTCGTACATTTCTTTGCTCATTTCAAAGGGGACGAAATCATCGACGTCTCCGTGAAGAAAGATCACGGGTATCTTGCAACGCTTCACGGCTTCGATGGGCGAATCCTCCTCCAGATCAAATCCGCCGAATACGCGCGCTCCGAGCTTGATGAAGGGATAAACGATCGAGACGGGCAAACGCATCTGACGCACTACCTTTCTTATTATCTTGCGGGGAGAGGAATAACCGCAATCGGCGAGAACGCAGACCACGTTTTCGGGCAGATCTTGTCCCGCCGCCATAAGAACGGTCGAAGCACCCATTGAAATTCCTCCGATTATGATCCTTTTATCTCTGCCGAAACGCTCCGACGCGTAGTTTATCCACGAAATGCAGTCGTATTTTTCCTTTATGCCAAAGGATATAGTGCGACCGCTGCTTGCGCCGTGACCTCTTTGGCTTACGATAAGAGCGTTTCGACCAAGCGCGAAGCAACGCTCAACTCCGCCGCTGAGGTCGCGCTCCGCATTGCCCTTGTAGCCGTGAAAGAGTATTTCAAGAGGCCCGTCGGAGTCACATTCGTAATATTTTCCGCGCAGAGTCAATCTGTCGTGTGATTTTATCTCAATATTTTCGTGGGGCATAGCGCGCATCGACTTCTGCCAAGCGATCATTGCGTCTCTGAAGACCTCGTATATCTCGCCGTCAGGAATGTCGTATTCGTCCTCTCCGAGCTTCTTGGGCTTTGGCGAGTGAAAAACCAACATATAGCAGACGAAAGAGAAGAGCAGGGCAAGTATTGCCAAAGCGGCAATAACGCCGATAATCATATATAAAGCGAACATAATTACCTCCAAATTCGATTAACGTATATATTTTATCATATCTTGCGGAGTTTTTCAACTTAATATTGAAATATATATTAATTATTTTTCGGTTAAGAAAATTGCCCCCCTGCAAAAGCAAGAGGGCAGAGTGAACAGCGTCACTTTTGGATGTTTATTTTTACGTCGCCTGTGTCCGTGGTGATCTCGCATCTTCCTCCCGTTGTCGAAGCGGGAACGCTGACGCGTCCGGTATCTGTGATTGTTATAAATATCTTATCGGAGAGCAGTGTGCCATCGACGTCTCCCGTATCGGTTTTTATGAAGATCTCGGAAGCGTCGCATTTCTCAAATTTCACGTTGCCCGTGCTTCTCTCAATAGAAAGCTTACCCGTGGCGATCACGTTATTCAAGGATATGCCGCCCGTATTTCCGTTTGAGAAGAGACTTTCGCACGAAACGTCGGTCAATTTTGCATCTCCCGTGCTCACGCTGATCTTGACGTCACCGTCGCATTTCACGCCCGAAACGGTCGCCTTGCCCGTTGAGACCGAGAGGTCAAGTGAGCCCGCGGATATATTTTCAACGTAAATATCACCTGTAGTCGTCTTGATCTTTATGTCTTCCGAGGCAGAGGCGTAATTAGTCACGTCACCCGTATTTTCCGAGATATCTATGCTTTCAAAGCTGAGATCCTTCGGTATTTCAACTCTGCCCGTGTCCGATTTTACTGAAAGGTTGCCGTATTCTCCCTGCGGAATATAGACCGTTATCTTCGGAGAGCCAAAGTTGATGCCTATATGCTCGTACCATTTTCTCGTATCGACGACCTCTATTACAAGCGTATCATTCTCTATCTCAATCGAATGCTTAACGTTTTTCTGTTCATAGCATTCTACGTAGCTTTTTGAATTTTCAGAAGCCACGAGCAGAATATCCGCCGTATCGGTAACGATCGAGATATTTTTGTAATTTTCATTTATTTCAAAATTGTTCATTTCGTACTTGCTCGTTGATAATTTTGTCAAATCCCATCTATGCATTGTCATTGCACCTCCAAAAAGAATACATCCGATCAATATAAGAGAAGCGGCTGTAATAAGCCATATTTTAGTTGCCTTACTCATTATGCTTCCTCCTTTTTCGTAAAATTCTTTTTAATACCCAAAGCGATCTTTTTCGTGAGCAGTAAGGCGCCCTTCGTTGCCGCGCGGCATCCGAAGAACAGGAAGATAGACGATCCCGCGCAAACTATACCTGCGCCGATAACGGCTATTCCCGTAAGAGCGTTAGCGCCGATGGCAAAGCCTACGCCCGCCAATATGAGTCCGAGCGCGCAAGCGACAAGTGAGCCTGAGATCGCCCATAAGGAAATTATCACAGACCACAATACGACGTAAAGAGAGAAGAGCACTGCCAATGCTGCTAACAGTAAGGATACCCATATAGGAGAGCCGAGCACTAAAAGAGCGATCTCCCACGCCTTCATTTTTTTCTTTGGTTTTGATTTTACTTTTTCATTTTTTAAATTCTTAGCTTCACTCAAAATTTGAGATATGATATCGTCTCCGTTTCCTACTTGCCCGACCGCGGATTCCTCCGAAAGACCTTCTTCGATAAGGTCGTCTATCATCTCGCTGTAAAAGTCCAAGCGTTCCTCAACGTCACTTTGCGGCAAGCTTGATAAGCCGTTTCGTAATTTTATAATAAATTCTTGCTTATTCATTTTCGGCATCCTCCTTTATAACAAATTGATAAATAGACATGACTTCTCGCCACTCATCCTTAAAGTCTTCTA
>JAZSJO010000093.1:0-12164 GCA_045534365.1 Eubacteriales bacterium | reverse complement strand
GTCATAGTACAGCGCATCGTTGAAGGAGAGCGTTACCGACGCTTTTCCCGTGCCGAGATCTATTTCGTCAACCGTATATTTTTCAATATAGTCACAGTTATTGAGCGTGCCGAGCGCCTCCTTTATATCTCCCGTCTTGCGTATCTTTTCCGCGCAGTTACGTATTTCAGAGATCACAGAAGCAGCTATCTCGTGGTCGGGCTCAAGCGCCGATATCCAGTTGGGAACCGTGAAATTCAGCTCCGAGACGGGAAATTCGTACAGCACGAGCTCAAGGATATGTCTTATGTCCTCGGCGTCAAGGTCGATACAGCTCACGAGCGCCACGGGAACGTTGTATTTTGCCTCAAGCTCGTATGCAAGAGCAATAGAGCTTTCGCGCGTGGGATCGGCAGAGTTGAGTATCATAGCAAAGGGCTTTCCAAGCTCCTTAAGCTCGCCAACTATTCTCTCCTCCGCAGGCACGTAGCTCTCTCTCGAAATCTCACCTATCGTGCCGTCGGTCGTGATAAGCATACCTATGGTCGAATGCTCGCGTATTACCTTTTCCGTTCCCATCTCCGCCGCTTCAACGAAGGGCATCGGCTCTTCCCTCCACGGCGTTCTGACCATTCTCGGCTGACCGTCCTCGATAGTACCGAGTGCCTCGGGAACGAGGTATCCCACGCAGTCGACCATTTTCACTTTAAGATTTGAGCAGCCGTCAACGCTTATGCGCACCGCCTCGTCGGGAATGAATTTCGGCTCGGTGGTCATTACCGTCTTTCCCGCCGCGCTTTGAGGCATTTCGTCCCTTGCTCGCTCTCTCGAATAACCCTCGGTAATATTCGGAAGCACAAGTGCCTCCATAAATCTTTTGATAAAGGTCGATTTGCCCGTTCTCACGGGACCTACGACACCGATATAGATATCTCCTCCCGTTCTCTCGGCTATATCCTTATAGATCGAATGCTCTGCCATATAAAAAACCTCCCACAAATTAAGACGATAATCGTTACGCTTAATTATATGGAAGGTTTTTTTATTTTATGACAGTTTGTATTTTAATTTTCGGGACGAGCCGTTCAGCTATCCATCTTCGACATTTCTCTTTGCGCCATAACGAGTCCGTAATAAATCCCCTGCTTTTCCATCAACTCGTCGTGGCTTCCCACCTCGGCAACTCTGCCCTTGTCAAGCACGACGAGGCGAGTAGCGTTTCGAAGGGTAGAAAGTCGGTGCGCGATAGCTATAGTCGTTCTGTTTGCGGACAGATTTGCAAGCGCGTCCTGTATCTGCTTTTCGGTCTCGGTATCAAGCGACGCGGTCGCTTCGTCAAGGATAAGTATTCTGGGATCGTGGAGAAGCGCGCGGGCAATAGCAACTCTCTGTCGCTCGCCACCCGAAAGGCTGTGGCCCTTCTCACCGACCTTCGTGTCGTAGCCGTCGGGAAGCTTTATTATAAAGCCGTGGCATCCCGCAAGCTTGGAAACCGCTATTACCTCTTCCCTCGTTGCATCGGGCTTTGCGTATGCGATATTCTGATATATCGTCCCCGAGAACAGGAAGGTCTCCTGAAGCACGACACCCATTTGCGAGCGAAGAGCCTCTTGAGAAATATCTCTTATATCAACTCCGTCAACGCAAATACTTCCGTCCTCGACGTCGTACATTCTCATTATAAGATTGATAAGCGTCGATTTACCTACGCCCGATTTGCCCACGAGACCGATAAATTCGCCCGATTTTATGTGAAGGTCGATATTCGTCAGCACCTCGCTTCCGCTGTCGTAGCCGAAGGATACGTGATTTATGTCGATATCGCCCTTTATCCTTATCTGCTTCGCTTCATCAGCATCGGAGATCTCCTCACTCTCGTCTATTATCTCAAAGACCTTATTCGTCGACGTAAGAAAATCTATTATTCGTCGCGGCATATGCGAGAACATACGCAATGGACCGTATATCATACTTGAATAAAGCGAGAATTTCGACATTTCACCCAGCGTCATATTTCCGCCGAGTATAGCGTTTCCGACGTAAAAAAGAATGATAAACTCTCCAAAGCACATAAGAAACTGCATTAAGGGCATCAAGGTATACCACAGCGTATCGGACTTTATCTGCATATCGCGTTCTGCCGACGCGGCTTCGTCAAAGCGCTCGGTTTCGCGCTTTTCCATTCCAAATGCCTTTACTACGCGGATACCCGAAAAGATATCGTGAAGCACCGAATTGGATTTTGAGCCGCATTGCCACGTTCTGTGGAACAGGCGGTGCATCTTCTTCCAGAAAAAGCTGAATCCAAACGTAACGAGCGGAACGGGCAGGAGAATAAGCAGGAGAAGGAGGCTCAGGTCGTTCACTATGAACACGACGCCTATAGCTATGAAAAGCACTATCTGCTCTATCAGCGAAGGAAAAGCGTTCACGAGAAAATTCTGTATCTGCAATACGTCGTGAGATACTCTTCTCATAAGCTCGCCTGCCGTGCGCTTTGATATCTTTTCGATAGACGATCTCTGTATTTTTTCAAAAAGCATACCTCTAAGGTCTACTATCATATTGTTGCTTGCGTGTATCAGAGCGTGGCTTCGCAGAACCGACACGAGTCGCAATACTATCTGCGCCAAAAGCATGATCAAAAGAACTACGAGATATTGCGAGCCATCGACCGCGCTCTTGCTGTTGATATAATCATCAGTCAGTATTTTATTTATCTCGGGTATTATTAGATTCAATCCGCTTACTACGACAAACAAAACGACCGATAGCAGAATAAACCATTTATGCGGCTTCATTATCTGCCAGAGTCTTTTCAAGGTCTCAAGCTTACTTACGCATCTCGGGCATTTTTCAGAGCCGCGAGGCAACGGCTTGCCGCACTTGGGGCAGATCCTGCCGTTATCCATACGATCGTTCTTTTTGGGATGCCGAGCCATTATCTTATCGTAATACTCGATACCGTGCTCGATTATTCTGTTCAGCTTTTTAGCCGACTCGGTTATTCTCCTTGAGCACGACATACTCGCAACGCAAAGTAGCCTTGCCTCTCCGTCCTTCAGCTTACAGAACAGATATACCGTTCCCACTCCGCTGTAAGTGCTGAATTTTTCTATATCCGAAAAATTGATCTCTTCAACGACCTCGCCGTCGGAAAACAGAGTTATCGCTCCCCTGTCGGCAACTCCTACTCCGTCTCTTCTGAGGCTTGGTGTGTCCGTATCAAGGTCAAAGGTAAACAGAGCCGTGATATCATCCTTCTCAAGCTCGGGACAAAGCTTTCTGACCTTGTCGTACACCGACGGGCGCGCCGAGGCTTTCTTCTTTCTTCTCATCTTTTCACCGCCTTTCATTCAAAATAAAGGCCTATATCACAAATATAATTCTATTCTTCTATAGCTCTTTCGGTCAAGCTCGGATATGCTCTTCAGGGTATATCTGTTGCCATCAACGTCTATCAAAAACGCGCTGTCGTCACCCGTGTGGATTATATTACGATAGGTGTCCTGCATCGTAAAGTTAAGCTTTTTTCCTTCAACAGTGACGACCTTCCAATAAGAAAAGCCGTATCTTTCCTTGACGCTGTTTATAGACTTGATGATCGGAGAATAGTATTTTTTCTCGATCTCGCGCTTTAAAAGCGCCGCGGTCTCTTCGTCAAAATCTTCAATATTATATATAAGACCTACCTCTCGGCTCTCCTCGTCGGTCACCGAGATATATTCCCATAAAAGCTCGTGTGGGAAGGCTCTGTGCAGAAAAACCCTGTCGTATCGCTTCTCCTCGCCTTCCTCTACCGTTATCGCGGAAAGAAATCTGTTCTTGATCTCAAAGCGAGCGTTTTCTTTATCAAGCCTTATTATGCGAGCCGCATTTTCAAGCATTATTTCGTTTTTGTTTTCTTTATTTTCCATAAATTCACCTGTTATTCAGTAATACCCGCATTCTTAAGTGCCTCTGCCTGCAGGGTATAGAGCTTATTATAAACGCCGTTCTCTATAGCGAGCAGCTCCGCGTGCGTTCCCCTCTCCGCAACCTTACCGTTCTCAATGACTATAAGCTCGTCGGCATCTCGCAGAGTTGAAAGCCTGTGGGCGATTATTATAGTCGTCTTATCGCGGGTAAGCGCGGTTATGGCGTTCTGTATCATCTTTTCGGTCTCGGTATCCATAGCCGCCGTCGCTTCATCCAAAATAAGTATCTTGGGATCGCGCAAAATGGCGCGGGCAATCGAGAGCCTCTGCTTTTCTCCGCCCGAAAGGCTCTTATATCCAAAGCCTATCTTGGTGTTATATGCATCGGGAAGCTTGATGATAAAGCTGTGCGCGCCCGCGAGCTTTGCCGCTCTTACGACCTCCTCGTAGGTAGCGTCGGGCTTTGCGTATTTGATATTATCCAATATCGAGCCGATAAAGAAATAAGTCTCCTGCGACACGATAGCGATATTTTCATAAAGCGATTTAAACGACAGATCCTTTACGTTTATTCCGTCGACGAGTATCTCACCCTCGTCGCAATCGTAAAGGCGCATAATAAGATTCACTATCGTGCTCTTTCCCGCGCCCGTATGACCGACAATACCGAGCGTCTTCCCCGCCTTCACGTCAAAGCTCACGTTATCTATGACCTTGCGGTTCTTCGTATACGCGAAATCGACTCCGCGGAATTCCACTCTTCCCTCTATATTTTCGGGAGTTACGGCATTTTCCTTTTCCGTGATATCGGGCTGTGTGTCGTATATCTCGTAAAGCCTTTGGAGCGCGTTGGTGCTTGAAGCCGACCAATCTATCATATCGGCAAAGAAATACATAGGACTGTATATCATATTGACGTACGCCACGAATTTTATCAGCTTACCGTAAGTAAAATCGTGATAGCCAGTTATGACCATCCAACCGCCCACTCCAAGCGCGATTATGTTGCCGAGATAAAGTATCAACCCTAAAGAAGGATAAACGTAATTGTTGAAAAGAGATATCTTTTTCTGATTTACCGCCGCTCTCTTACTTGTCTTGTCAAATCTCTTTATCTCCGCGTCCTCCTGCGAGAACGCCTTGACCACTCTCATTCCTCCAAGCACGTCGGAAAGCTGTGAATTCAGGCTTCTGTGTCCAGAATAGCTCTTTGCGTGGAGTTTCATCTCCTGACGGTAGCTTTTCAATATAATAAAGAAGAAGACGGGAACGGTAGCCAAAGAAAGCGCGGCAAGAAGCGGATTTTCAACGAATAAAAGCACGCATATCACCACGACCTGAACAATATTTATCAAAAAATACGGAAGTCCGTCGCAGAAAAAATAATATATGGTATTAGAGTCGTTATTTACCTGCGTCATAAGTCCGCCGGTCTGTCTGCCGCCAAAAAAGGTCAAGGAAAGCTTTTCTATCGACTTAAAGACCGTCATCTTCAGATCGTAGACTATCTTTGCGGCTATTTTCGCGGAGACGTATCCGTTGACTACCGAAAAAAGCTGCGAGAGAAGTCTCGTTGCCACGATTATTCCCAAAACGAGCAAAAGCTCACCGTAAAAGCCGCCGCTTTCATTGAGCACCTCGTCGTAGAAAAACTCGTTTGAAAAATACGGCACGAGGATACTTGCTCCCGTCAGAAGAAGCAGCGAGGCGATCATTATTGCGAGATATTTCTTATATTTGAACAGAAAAGTCGCAAATCTCTTGTAAAGCTTCCCCTTTTCCATACACTTGGGGCATATCTTTCTGTTCTTATCGGGATATCTCATTCCGCACTTGGGACAGCAACGCTCGGCGGGATCGTCCTCGGGATCTATCTCAAAATCAACGCTCTTGATATCACCCTTCTTCATACGGTCAAAATATTTTATGAACAGGAGAACGGACGAGCGGCAGGTGTTGGTCATAGCCGATAAGAATATATGCTCACCCGACTTCATCTTTACAACGAGTCTGGCGCAGGAAAGCATCTCCTCAAGCCTCAGCTTTTCTATCTCATCCGTATCAAGCTCGAGAAATCTCTCCTCCGCCCACACGCTCTCGGGTCTTCCGCCGACGGTCTTCGCACTCTCAAGGCAAACTCTGCCCGAGACCAGACAGATCTTTTTTTCGGTGGCGAAAATATAAGTGTCGCAAAAGATATGGTCGTCATTCATATCGCAATACGAGGCAAGCATTATCTCATCGCGCACGACTCCCTCTTTTTCAAGAGAAAGGTATATATATTCGGGTATCTTATCGGTTATAAGCATATCTTCACCTCCGTTCGTATCCGTCAGTATTTATACAACTAAAGTCATTATATAATATATAATTGAACATTTTGTAAATATCGACAAAAAAGTTGAATTTCACGAATAATTATATTACTTTTGCTTTTCTTTGTCAATAAACTAAAAGTTGATGCTCTTTAAAAGGAGATAAAAAAGCAATATTGTTTAAAAATAGTTAATTGATTTAGACGCGGAGATGTGGTATAATTTAATATGTAAAATTATGTTTAAGGAAACGGATATATGAAAGGCTTGAAAACGATATATATTTGCTCGAATTGTAGCTATCACACACCTAAATGGATGGGAAAATGTCCCTCCTGCTCACAATGGAACACCTTCGTCGAGGACGTAATAAGCACCTCTCCCGAAGAGCCTACCGTGAAAAGAAAAAGCATGGTCTCGGGCGGTGACAACAAGGCGATATCCTACGCCGACCTTGAGATACCCGAATATATCCGCTCGGTCACGGGACTTGAGGAGCTCGACAGAGTTCTCGGCGGCGGTCTCGTTCACGGCTCGGTAGTTCTTATCTCTGGTGAGCCCGGTATTGGAAAATCAACTCTCCTTATGCAGATATCCGAGTGTCTCGGCGCAAACAGGCGCGTGCTTTACATATCGGGCGAGGAATCGGGCGGTCAGCTCAAGCTTCGCGCGAAGCGACTCGGAGTATCGGGAAAAAATCTTTTCGTTCTGACAGAGACCAATCTTGACAGTATTCTCAAGGAGGCAGACAAGATAAAGCCCGACATTATGATAGTCGACTCGATACAGACTATCTACGACGATATGATAAAATCCGCTCCCGGAAGCGTGACTCAGGTGCGCGAGTCGGCGCTGACGCTTATCAACCGCGCCAAGACCGAGGGCATTTCGATGCTGCTCGTCGGTCACGTCAATAAGGAGGGCGGTATCGCAGGACCTAAGGTACTTGAGCATATGGTAGACGCGGTGCTCTGCTTCGAGGGAGAAAAGCTCCAATCCTACAGAATAATCCGCGCAAACAAAAATCGCTTCGGCTCGACCAACGAGATAGGTGTTTTCGAGATGAGCGACAAGGGACTTATCGAGATACCCAATCCCTCGGAGATGCTGCTTTCGGGAAGACCGAAAAACACCCCCGGCAACTGCGCGGTATGCACTATTGAAGGCACGAGACCTATAATCGCCGAAATTCAGGCGTTAGTCTCCCCCACCGCCTTCCCCGCGCCGAGAAGAACGGCAAACGGCATCGATTACAACCGCCTGTGTCTTATAATAGCGGTGCTTGAAAAGCGACTCGGCCTCAAATTCTATCAGAACGACGTCTATATGAACGTCATCGGCGGTCTTTATTTGAGCGAGCCCGCAAGCGACGCGGCTATCGCGCTTTCTCTCATCTCGTCTCTTACCGATAAGGCAGTCCCCGACGACCTTATCGCTATCGGAGAGCTTGGACTTTCGGGCGAATGCCGCGCGGTCTCAAATCTCGAGCAAAGAGTAAAGGAGGCGGCAAGGCTTGGATTCACAAAGGCGGTAATACCCGCTAAGAACATCGAAAAGCGCTCTCTTGACACTAACATCGAGCTGATACCAATTCACAGTATTTACGAGGCGATAAAGGTGTTGGTCAAGCAGTAACCCGAAATACACCTTTTGACTTAGGGGATTTAGGTTAAATAATATCAAATTTAAAGGGAAAGATCTCGGTCTTTCCCTTATTTTTATTATATATTTGACAAACGGTATTTTTTGTGGTATAATTATATATTACCAAGAAATCTTGACGGGAGGTGTATTTTATGTTTGAAAAGAGCAAGGACGACTTTTGGAATCTTGACGAATACGTCAAGCCCAAAAAGGATATTTTGCGCAAGGAGTTTTCTAAAAGCTCAACGACGGCAGTCGAGATAGAATCGGTCTCTTTGCAGGAAAACACATCAAACGCAAAGAAATACACCGATATTTCCTTAAACAATACGAAGGCGAGTCAGGACGGTACGATAACCCGTTTTATCCCGCCTCACAGCGACTCCGCATTTGCAAAAAAATACACCCTTTGGGAATATTCTCCCGAAAATCCGCTTATTAAATCCGTAAAGATATATTCGGAAAAGCCCGACGAAAGCTTGTTCGTGGAGAGCAACCTCTTTATAAGAGAAAGACGGGCATTGCTCTCAAGACGCGGCGTTGAATGTGAGAGAGCGTCTTATTATTCCTACTCTCCGAGATATTCACAGATGAGTCGCGCGCAGCTTAATTGGTATCTCTGGTGGCGCGAAAACACGCGAAACGGCATATTTCCAAAAACCGACGAGACTTATATAATCCTTTACGCGTACGAGCTTTGCGCGGCGGGCGAAGGAGAAGACAAGCAGGCGGCTCTCGATATGCTCTGCAATCTTTTGTGCGAGTATTCCGAAAAAGAAATAAGCATAGTGTTCCGTATGATGATAAGAGATCTTATCTGCGATTTCTGTCTTCTTCACGGTCTGCCCACGCCTATAGAAAGGCTCAACCGACTTGACCGTGGACTTCTCTCAAACGCATTTCTTCCCGAATTTTTCATTGATTTTTCAGAGAGAAACAGATCTCACGCGGTAAAATACGGTATCTTTTCCCTTTCTCTTTACGACTTTAAGCGAAGCAAGTTTTATTCCGAGCATTCCGAGATATTCAAAAGCGCGATAAACGGCGCAATAAACGCTATGATAACTGACGAAAAGGCTTTCCGCTCCATAACCTCGTTTACCGACGGTGTATACGGCTGCGTGACACTTGAGCGCCGCCCATTTTCAAGAATGGTAAATATCGTCAACAAGAACGTTAAATTTGAGATAACCTACTTCCAGATATCGAATATTCAGGCGGCGATAACCGACGCGGTTCGCTATTCTGAGAACAGGCTTCGCGAGCATCTCGGGATCAAGGGAAAGCTCAATATTCTTTCCGTCAATCCCTCGGTCAAAGCCGTCATAGATCGCTTTTTCGAGGAAAGCTATCCTCCAAAGCCGCTGATAGACAGGCGAAGAAAGACCAACGGAGACCGAGAAGAGGAAGCGCACGAATACGACAGATTTTACGACGTTCCCAAAGCCGAAATATCTCCCGAGAGGGCTTTGGAGATAGAGCGTGAATCTTGGGACACTACGAAGATACTGACGGAGGCTTTTTCTGACGAAAATAATGCAAAAGACGATAATATCACACCTTTAAACACGCCCGAGCTTATTATCGAGCCTGTAGTCGAGCATGTAATTGAAAAAACGGTGGCAAGTGAGCCTTCGGCTCCCATTGAAGCTCAAGACCAAAGCAACGGCGGGCTTTGGGAGCAAATAAAGGCAGAGCTTGGCGACATAGCCGATCTTATAGGTCTTTGCAGCTCGCCCTCCCCCATAGATCAGCGAAGATTTGCTTCTTCTCACGGTGTATCTTTAGATGAAATAGCAGACAGGATCAACGAATGCGCCGCAAATATCTTTGGAGATATAATTCTCGAGGACACAGGCGGAGCGTACGGAATTATCGAAGATTACGTTGACCAAATATAAAAAACGGAGGTCATTTATGAACGAAAATATACAAAACAATATGCCACAGGTGCCTCGCCGCATTCTCTCCTCTCTGCTTTCAAGCATTTCCGCAGGAGTAGTGCCGAGAGCGGGCGCCCCCTATATTGCAATAGGACGCAAGGACGAGATCGCCGCTTTCCTCTCCGACCTTGAGGAGATAAACGAGGGCGGCGGCGCTATGCGCTTCCTTATAGGACGCTACGGAAGCGGTAAGAGCTTTCTTATCCAGCTTATCAGGGGCTACGCCCTTGAGCGCGATTTTCTAACCGCCGACTGCGATCTTTCTCCCGAAAGACGCCTTTGCGGTAGCGGTCACGGAGGCATTTCGACCTACCGCGAGCTTATGAAGAATCTCGCATCCAAATCCTCACCCGACGGAGGCGCGCTCTCAAAGATAATTTCCCGTTGGATAGGAAAGATGCGAAACGAGCTTATCGATAGCGATATCTCACCCGACGACGCAAGATTTGAGCGCGAGCTTTCAAAGAAGATAAGCTCCGAGCTTTCCGACCTTGAATTTTTGGTTGGCGGCTTCGATTTCACAAGAGTTATCTCCGAATACTATAAGGCAAGTATATCCGACGGCGAGGACGCAAGCTCTAAAATGAGCGCGTGTCTGCGTTGGCTTCGCGGTGAGTATTCCACCAAGACCGAAGCAAAGAGCGGACTTGGTTTTTCGGTGTCGGTCATAATCGACGACGACAACTGGTACGATTTTCTCAAGCTCTGGGCGGCTCTATCAAAAAAAATGGGCTATCGCGGTCTCGTTGTCTTTATCGACGAGTGCGTTAACCTTTACAAGATCCCGCACCGAATAAGCCGCGAGAATAATTACGAAAAGATACTTTCGATGTTCAACGACACCCTTCAGGGACGCGCGCCGGGACTTGATATAATCTTTGGCGGAACTCCGCAATTCCTTGAGGACACGAGGCGAGGTCTTTTCAGCTACGAGGCCCTGCGCTCACGACTTTGCGACAGCAAATTCGCCCTTGACGGATTTAAAAATCTCATAGGCCCCGTTGTTCGTCTGCGCCGTCTTACCGACGACGAGCTTTTCGCGCTCATTCAGCGCGTGACCGTGCTCTATTCGCAGTTCTATAATTGGGAATGCACTGTAACGAACGAGGACAGATTGAAATTCCTCAATATCTGTCTCTCCCGCGCGGGAGCCGACAGTATGATAACCCCCCGTGAGATGCTCCGCGATTATATGACGGTGCTGAATATTCTGATGCAGAATCCCGAGGCAAAATTTGAAGACGTAGTTGGCAGTCACGTAACTCTTAAGACAGACAAGGACGAGGACGACGACGCTCCCCTGCCTACGTCGAAGCCCGATGGCAAGGAAGGCAAGAAATTCACCGCAAACGATATTGAATTTTAATTTTGCCTCTACCACACCAAGACAGAGGCAAAGGAGGATATATGACAGAGGCAGACAAAATATTTGAACGCTTCCCCCATTTTATAAGAGAATATATATACTCTCATTCGTGGGAATCTCTTCGCGCGGTACAAGTCGCGGCGGCAAAAACTATATTTGATACCGATAACGATCTTCTTCTTACGTCCTCAACCGCAAGCGGCAAGACCGAGGCGGCATTCTTCCCCATTCTCTCTCTTCTTCACGAGGACGCGCCCTCAAGCGTGGGCGTACTCTATATCGCACCTCTCAAGAGCCTTATAAACGACCAATTCGAGCGACTTGAGGAGCTGCTTGATATGACGGGCGTCAAGGTCACCCATTGGCACGGCGACGTGGCGGCGTCACACAAAAGAAAGCTTCTGGATAAACCCGAGGGTATTCTGCAAATAACTCCCGAGTCTCTTGAAGCTATGCTGATAAACCGTTCCAACGACATTCCCCGCCTCTTTGGCGACCTTCGCTTCATAGTTATCGACGAGATACACACGCTTACGGGCACGGACAGAGGAAATCAGATAATCTGTCTGCTCTCACGTATCGCGCATCTTATAGGCTATCACCCTCGTCGCATTGCTCTTTCCGCTACGATAGGCGACCCCTCTCTTGCGGCGGAGTGGCTCAATGCCGACACGGGACGCGACATCGACGTTCCCGCCTTTGATAATGAAAAGATAAAATGGAGACTTGGACTTGAGCATTTCTATATTCAGAATCCCGAGGTCGAGGCGCAGAGAAAAGAGGACGAGAAAGCAAATATCAGCGAAAAAGTCAACTCAAACGAGGTGGTTTTCGTTGAAAAAAAACAGGAAACACCTTCTGACGAGTCGGAGCTGAACGACCCTTATAAAAAGGTGGGCGACAAAAAACAATACGCCATTGACCCCGGCTACGAATACGCATACGATTGCGTTAAGGACAAAAAATCGCTCGTTTTCTCAAACTCACGCGAGGAGACCGA
>JAZSJO010000182.1:0-2468 GCA_045534365.1 Eubacteriales bacterium | reverse complement strand
TCTTTAAGCGGCGTTCTTTTGGGAGAGCAAATGCTCGCATTTGCGGACCGAAGCGCAGCCTAGGCAATTTTTCTGTCGCTGCGGAGAGAAAATGAACATAAAAACATTTCGACAAATCAGAATTTGAATCGAAATCATATTCCCAACACGATCAGACACATAATGACAAGCCCCTTGTTTAAATGCAAGGGGTTTATCGTTTTACCGCGTTAAAGGGCTAAATTTTATGTGCAATATGCCCGATTTTGTGATAAATATACAAAATTTAAAGCGCAACTTCTACAAATCGAACACAAAAAAATTGGGAAAAATCATTGAAAAGCTTTGTGAAATATTGTATAATAAATAATGTGAATGTTTATTTGTTCGTTTTGCGAATAGATTTTCAATACAGTAAACTATATGAAAGGGCTCACATAGGGTGAGCAAAGGAACAAAACCATGGCTCAGTACAACACAAAACAGATCAGAAACATCGCTCTTGCAGGTCACGGCGGAAGCGGAAAGACCTCTCTTGCAGAAGCTATGCTTTACGTCAGCGGCGGTACCGACCGTCTCGGTAACGTTCCCGACGGTAATACGGTATTTGACTACGACCAGGAGGAGCAGGTAAGAAAGTTCTCCCTTTCGGCTTCTATGGCGCATATTTATTGGAAGGACGTTAAGATCAACGTAATAGATACCCCCGGTTACCTCGACTTTGAGGGTGAGGTCAATCAGGGCGCGCGCGTTGCCGATAGCGTAGTTATCTGCGTTGACGGTAAGGCAGGTATGGAAGTAGGCGCGGAGCTTGCTTGGGATAAGGCGACCGCTGCAGGCGTTCCCAAGGCGTTCTTTATCAACAAGTGCGATAACTACGACGCTCACTTTGGCGCAACCTTCAATCAGCTCCACGACAGATTCGGTAAGTCTCTCTGCCCCGTATTCATTCCCGTTGGAAAGAACGGTAAGGATCTTACCATGATCGACCTTCTCGATATGCAGGCGTATATTTACGACGACAGCGGCAAGAGATTCCCCACGGATATGACTCCCGAGCTCGAGGCTGAGGCTGAAAAGTATAAGGAAGTACTTAACGAAGCTCTTGCAGGTACGAGCGAGGAGCTTATGGAAAAATTTTTCGAGGGAGAGGCGTTCACCAAGGAAGAGGCTGTCGAGGCACTCCACCAGGGTATTATCGAGGGCTCTATCACTCCCGTTTACTGCGGCGCGGCTACAAGACTTTGGGGCGTTATCGCTATGATGGATTCGATCGCGGCTTCCTTCCCCCGTCACACCGCCAAGAAGGTTGAAAAGGACGTTGAGGGTAACGACGTTGAGATCGACGTTGAGGGCGATCCCGCTATCTTCGTATTCAAGACAGTCGCAGACCCCTTCGTAGGTAAGATGTCCTTCTTCAAGGTCATGAACGGTACCGTTAAGAAGGATTGGACGCTCAAGAACGCGAGAACGGGCGGCGAAGAAAAGCTTGCTCATATTTACATTATGAAGGGTAACAAGCAGGTAGAGGTAGACGAGCTTGCTTGCGGCGATATCGGTATGGTATCCAAGCTCTCCGACACCAATACTAACGATACTCTTTCCCGTTCGGGCAAGGTGGAATATAAGAAGGTAGCTTACGCTACTCCTTACTACTGCAAGGCTCTCTATCCTCTCACCGCGAAGGACGAAAGCAAGATCTCTCAGGCTATCGCGAGAATGACCGAGGAGGATATGACTCTCAAATACGAGAACAATCCCGAGACCAAGCAACAGCTCATCTACGCTATGGGCGATATGCACCTGACTATCCTTGCGGCTAACCTCAAGAACCGCTTTGGCGTTAACGTAAAGTATGAGGTTCCCGCAATTCCTTACAGAGAAAAGATCACCAAGACGGTTGACGTTGAAGGTAAGCATAAGAAGCAGAACGGCGGCTCGGGTCAGTACGGTCACGTTTGGATCAAGTTCTCTCCCTCCGAGGAAGAAGGACTTACCTTTACCGTTTCGGTCGTCGGCGGCGCAGTTCCCAAGAACTTCAACCCCGCAGTTGAAAAGGGACTTCAGGACGCAATGCTCAAGGGTGCTTACGGCTATCCTATGACGCGCCTTGCGGCTGACCTCCACGACGGTTCTTATCACGACGTTGACTCCGACGAGTTGTCCTTCAAGACCGCGGCTTCTCTCGCGTATAAGAAGTGCTTGGAGCAGGCAGGTCCCGTGCTCCTCGAGCCCGTTGGAGACCTCGACGTTCTTGTTCCCGAGTACATGGTCGGTGACGTTATGGGAGACCTTAACAAGCGCCGTGCGGCAGTTATGGGTATGGATGCTTGCGAGCATAAGGATGGCTACACCACGGTTCACGCGTCTGCACCCAAGGCAGAGCTTGCAGATTACCCCACCGTTCTCCGCGCAATGACGCAGGGACGCGGCTACTTCGACTACACCGTTACGGACTACGACACAGTTCCCCAGAACGTTGCTCAGAA
>JAZSJO010000013.1:0-3424 GCA_045534365.1 Eubacteriales bacterium | reverse complement strand
CTTTAAGATATGCTCTGTAGGGTGGGGAGATTTCTTAAAGAGGGGAGATCTTTTTCTCCCCTCTTTAAGCGGCGTTCTTTTCGTCCTTTTCTTTCGACGCAGAAAGAAAAGGACATAAAAAAGAATTAGATAAACTGCAATTTATAAATTATCATCCCCCGGCCTTTTAAAAAGCTTTTCGAAAGACGCAAACAGAGGGAAGCTTTCGAAAAAGCTTCCCTCTGTTTGCAATATATAAACCAAAAATCAAACGCTTATCTCGTAAGCCATACGGTAGAGTCCTTCCATCTTTGTGTGTCTGTACGCGCAGGCAGACTTCATTTCCGCGATAGCGTCAAGACTGAAGTTATCAAGATCACCGTCCTTGAGCTTACCCTTATACATTCTGTCAAGCATAAGCGCGTAGTTGATATCAACGCTGGTCACCTTACCGTTCTGAACGCACATGACCACGTTGCTCTTGCCCTCAAGCAGACAGCTGACCGCGTTAGCACCCATCTGCGTTGCGGTAAGGCGGTCACGGAGAGTGGGCGAGCCGCCGCGGACTATATGACCGAGACGCGCGAACTTGGTCTCGATACCCGTTGCGTTCTCAAGTTTGGTAACGAACTCCTCACTGTACTTATGGTCGAGATTGAGAGACATTCCCTCTGCGAAAACACCTATTATTCCTCTCTTACCAACGTCTCTTGCGTGAGCAAATTTCCTTATAGCGTATTCCTCGTCAAAGGGAACCTCGGGGATAGCGATTACCATCGCGCCCGAAGAGATACCCGCGTAGAGCGCTATCATACCGCAGTCGCGTCCCATAACCTCGATGATATTACATCTCGCGTGGGATTCGCAGGTCTCACGAAGCGCGCCCACCATGTCAAGAACCGTGTTCATAGCGGTATCAAAACCGATCGTGTACTCGGTAGCGGTAATGTCGTTGTCGATAGTACAAGGAATTCCTATAGAAGGAATGCCGTGGTTGGTAAGGTCGGTAGCGCCGCGGAAGGTACCGTCACCGCCAAGCGCGATAATAGCGTCTATCTGATTATCCTCGCAGGTCTTGATAGCCTTAGCCATTCCCTGCTCGGTCTTGAACTCGGGGCAACGCGAGCTGTAAAGCATAGTACCGCCCAGAGTGATTATATTGGACACCGATTGAGAATTGAGGGGCTTTACATTGCCGTTGATAAGACCGTTGTAGCCTTCAAATATACCAACGACCTCAATGCCCTCAGCAAGCGCCTTTCTCGTTGCCGCTCTGATAGCAGCGTTCATACCCGGAGCGTCACCACCCGAGGTAAGTATTCCTATTTTTCTGAATTTTGCCATAATTATGACCTTTCCTTTCTATAATTATCGGAGAGTCGCGCCGTCAAAGGCACGACGGCAGGTCTGAAAGCTCGTTTTCAAACAGATCTCCATTCCGCCGCGTGAGCGGTACAAAAAATACTTATTTTCGCGTTTTTTCGCGCGTTAAATTATATTTTAATATATTTTTGCTCACAAATCAAGAGTTTATCGAAAAAAAGTCGATTTTTTCTTATAATTTTCTCAAAAAACGAGATTTTATCGACCTCGTAGAGCAAAAGCTGTCAAAGAACAAACTCCTCCAACGCCTTCGCCGCAAATCCCGCCACTCCGAGTCTTATCTCCTCGCGGCCGATATTTCCAAAGGAAATACGGAAAACAGAGGTCTTCCGAGCCGCAGATATTCCAAGATACACCGTTCCCACGGGATCCTTTTCGTTACCGCCCACGGGACCTGCAAAGCCCGTTGCCGATACGCCTATATCACTCTCAAAATACACCCTTGCGCGCTCCGCCATCTCCGCCGCGCACTCGAAGCTGACCTCGGTAAATCTATCTACCGTCTCCGCCGACACTCCAAGCTTGTTTATCTTGATATTGTTAGTATAGGTTATCATTCCGCCGACGAAGGTTGCCGATGCTCCCGAGACGTCGGTAAAGCTCTTGCCTATAAGTCCTCCCGTGCAGGATTCTGCCACGGAAACGGTCAGTCCCTTCTCACAAAGCCCCGCCACCACGCGCTCGTAGATGATCGTGTCGTCGCAAGACCTGCCCGCGTCAATATTCAATTCTATTCTCTCAAGCTCCATAAAGTGCCTCCATAGGTGATATTTTATATTTTAACACAAATCTCCCAAAAAGTAAACAGCTTTTTTCTGATATTGTTCTGTTTATAGCCGTTTTTATTTTCAAATAACGTTTTTGCGAAAAGTTATTGAATTTACGCTCTTTTTGTTGTATAATGGGATAGATCAAGCAATGGAGGTAATATGATGAGCGGATGTTACTTGTGTCCCAGAGAGTGCGGAGCAGAGCGGCAGACGGGTGAGATCGGATTTTGCGGTGTTACGGACGAATATTATGTCGCGAAAGCTATGCTTCACGTCTGGGAAGAGCCCTGCATCTCGGGAGAGCGCGGCGCGGGAACGGTGTTCTTTTCGGGCTGTAACCTCCATTGCGTATACTGTCAAAACAGAGACATAAGCGGCGCCGCCGCAGGCAAAAAAATGAGCGATACGGAATTGACCGATGCCATATTCAAGCTTATCGACGACGGCGCGGAGTGCATAGAATTCGTCACTCCGACGCACTACACCTACACTCTTGCAAGGCTCCTTACGGCGATAAAGCCGCGGCTGACCGTGCCCGTGATCTGGAACAGTGGAGGATACGAAAAGGCAGAGACTCTGAAGCTTCTCGACGGTCTCGTTGATATCTACCTCCCCGATTTCAAATATTTCGACGGAGAGATAGCGAAAAATTACTCAAGCGCGCCCGATTACCGTGAGATAGCCACAAAAGCCTTGACCGAGATGATAAGGCAGGTCGGAAAGCCCGTATTCGACGACGCGGGAATTATGAAAAAGGGCGTTATCGTCCGTCACCTCGTTCTTCCCTCTCATCGCAAGGATTCTATCGATATCCTGCGGATGCTCTCCGAGCGTTTTGGCGTCGACAGCTTCAGGCTCAGCCTTATGAGCCAATACACACCCGATTTTTATACAGAATCGGAATGTCCGGGAGATTTCAAGTGTCTGCGCCGTCGCGTGACCGATTTTGAGTATCAAAGCGTGGCTAAAATAGCCGAGGAGCTTGGCTTTGAGGGATATTTTCAGGCGTCTTCGTCCGCCACGAGAAAATACACCCCCGATTTTTCACAAAAATAGTATTTTATAATATTTTCACGGCAGATCTTCTGCCGTTTTTTGTTTGATTATTTGGTAAATTGCAGTTTATCTAATTCTTTTTTATGTCCTTTTCTTTCCTCGTCGAAAGAAAAGGATGAAAAGAACGCCGCTTAAGAGGAGAAGAAGTCTGCGCGATTGGAAGACTACGCTATCCAATCTGCTCCGACATCCTCCCCTCTTAAGAAACACCCTACCCAAAAAGGCGTTTATTAAAT
>JAZSJO010000088.1:0-4156 GCA_045534365.1 Eubacteriales bacterium | reverse complement strand
AGATCGGACGTATCCCGCTTCTTGACTTTGAGGGTGAGAAGGAGCTTGCCGAGAAAATGCTCAACGGCGACGAGGACGCAAAGACAAAGCTCGTGGAATCGAACCTTCGTCTTGTGGTAAGTATTGCAAAGAAATATCTCGGACGCGGAATGTACTTCCTCGATCTTATTCAGGAGGGAAATCTCGGTCTTATGAAGGCGGTCGAAAAGTTCGACTATACCAAGGGATATAAGTTCTCGACCTACGCTACCTGGTGGATCCGTCAGGCGATCACCAGAGCTATCGCGGATCAGGCGAGAACGATCCGTATCCCCGTTCACATGGTCGAGACTATCCATAAGGTAACCAAATACTCGCGCCAGATGCTTCAGGAGCTTGGCCGTGAGCCTACCGCCGAGGAGATCGGAAATAAGATCGGTATGAGCGCGGACAAGGTAAGAGAGATACTTAAGATATCCCAGGATCCCGTCTCTCTTGAGACTCCTATTGGTGAAGAGGAGGACAGCCATCTTGGCGATTTCATTCCCGACGAGGATACTCCCGCTCCCGCAGACGCGGCGGCGTCCACTATACTCCGTGAGGTCATCGAGCGTGAGCTTCATACCCTGACTCCCAGAGAAGTGGACGTCATAAAGCTTCGTTTCGGACTTTACGACGGCAGAACGAGAACTCTTGAGGAGGTCGGCAAGGAATTCGACATAACGAGAGAGCGTATCCGTCAGATCGAGGCGAAGGCGCTCAGAAAGCTTCGTCATCCCAGCCGCGCAAGACATCTACGAGGCTTCCTCGATTAATACCTTTTTGCGTATTTGTAAATATTTGTTTGCGGTAAATATAAAAAATTTGCCTGAAAATTTACAAAGACGACCGTAAGATGTGAGTCGTGCACAAATTCTCGTTTTGCGGATTGTGTAAAATGCACAACTTGAGCCGATTTGCCTTCACAAAAGGTTAAATTGCGTTATGTTTTCTAATTTATTAAATAAATATTTACTTGACAAAAACGAAGATTTGTTGTAAAATATACTGTGATATTTATTTTGGAAGGCTATCCCTCGGATGCTTTTCAACGCTATTACTTTTGTCGCCGCAGAGGCGGCGGATTGGAGATTGATTATGAAGAAAAGATTGCTTTGTCTTATCTTGGCGTTGGTCATGGCTATGGCTGTGTGCCTTACGTCGTGTTCCTCGGACGATGATGAGAATGCAGATGTGGACGAGGTGAACGCGCAGACTATCACGATGCGTTTGATCTCTGAAAAGAAGGTCTGTAATACGGACGCGGAGCTTGCGGCATACCTTGCCGACGAGTGCGGCGGAGATGAGACTGACGAGAAGTATCTCGATATGCTTGATACTAAGAAGGCTTACGACGCTGTTGAGGCGGCGTTCACCAAGATCACCAAGTCAAAGTACAAGATAAACGTCGACCTTCTCTTCTATACGGCAGAGGAGTATTTCGGTGCTGAGGTTGACGATCCCTCTACCGAGGAAGACGAAACGGTCGGTCTGCTCGAGTCTACTATGGAAAAGTACGCTCTTGAAGCCAAGGAAAAAGAAATTGCCGAGAGGACTCTCGATAAATACATAGCCGACTATCAGGCAGCGTTCCCCGAAGCGAATTATCCCAAGGCAAGACTTGCTATGGAGTTCTTCAAGTATTATCCCGAGCACGCAAAGTTTGAGAACGAGCTTTCCGTATTCGAAAATGACGACGAGTACGAGGACGATAAGATTTTCGAGGAGCAGTATCAGGAGAATGAGCTTGGTATAAAGGAGCTCGTTTATCCCGCTACAGGAGAGAATCAGCTTGATATCATATACCTCTCGGGACTCGATATGTATAACACATACATCGAAAACGAGTGGCTTACGGCTCTCGATTCCTATATAGCTACCTCGGGAAGCAAGCTTAACGACTATATCACGGGCGCGCTTCTTAACGGTGTGAAGGTAGACGGCGCTACGTACGCTATTCCCAACAACATCCAGATAGGCGAATATACCTATATGCTTATCGACAAGGAGCTTTTCGACACCTATTACTACAACAGTGAGGATATAACCTCCGTTCTTGATTGCAAGAATTTCCTTGAGGATATAGCTCTTACCCAGCCCGACGTCATTCCCCTTGACGCATCCTTCAAGGAGTGTATGGATCTCTTCGTATGGTATTGGAATATCGATTGCGGTGAGGATGAGTTTGGTGATAACTATTACTCCATCAATACCGATAACGAGTTTTCTATAGTCGGTAAGGTATACGGAGATCCCGCAAAAGTAAGCAGAGGAAAGATAGAACTTGGCTTTAACTCTCTCTTTGCAGACGCAAATTACAGAGAGATCTTCCTCGCGCTTAAGGACTATGAGTTCAACGGATATTACGCAAAGGAGGACGACACCCGTGAAAAGGCGGCCGTTTCCTTCGTTAACGGAACCTACGCAATAAAGAAGGCGGCAATGGAAAACGAGGGCGTTTACACCGACGAGAAGGGCAAGGAATACTACGCTTACGTAGTTAAGTATCCCGAGGCTGACGAAAGCTCGCTTTACGGTAATATGTACGCCGTTTCCGCTAACTCCCAGCACACGTCGGCTTGTATTCAGGTGCTTACGCTTCTCAATACAAACTCCGAGCTTCGTAATATTCTTCAGTACGGTATCAAGGGAGTGAACTACGTTATCGACGAGGACACGAACACTCTCAGAAGACTTAACGACGATTACGTAATGGATATAGAGAAGACGGGTAACTGCTTTATCGCGTATCCCGAGGAAGGTCTTCCTATGGATTATTGGGAGAATTCCAAGAAGCAGAACAACGACGCTCTTATCGATCCCCTGCTTGGATTCGATTTCAACGACCAGCTTGCAGATTACGACGCAGTACTCGCTAACAAGCTTCTTGAAAACGTGGGCATTCTTACCGCAAACGTTCTTGCGGATATAGAGGATTGCCAGAGCTACGACGAGCTTTACGAGCTTATCTGCAACTCCAAGACGGGTATAGCGAAGATGCTTGAGACCGACTGTGAGCTTGAAACTCCCGAGGGTATCGCGATCGTAAGGATCAAGAAGCTTACCAACAAGCTTTACGATACCGCGGTAGGTGAGGACGGCGAGCCCGACAATACGGGTGAATCGCCCTACGCGGTCTACTATAATTGGATGGAGACCTACGGATTCGTTCCTTCGGGCTCGTGATCCGTTTGAAATAATAATGAAAAGCTCCTCTGCCGAACACGGCAGAGGAGCTTTTGAAAAGAGGAGGGAAGGGCTTGAAATATACGCATATTACGTGGGATTTCAACGGCACTCTGCTTTCGGATATGCAGGCGGGGATAGATAGCACCAATAAGATGCTTTCAGACCGCGGACTTGATACCATACGCGGCGTTGAGCATTATAGAGAGATATTCGATTTCCCCATAGAAGAATATTACAGAGGTCTTGGATTTGATTTTGATAAAGAGCCCTATCGTGTTTTAGCGCCGATATGGGTGGAGCTCTATAATATAAACAGTAGGGCTTCGAGATTGACCGAGGGCGTTGAGCAGACCTTGAAAAAGGTGGCGCAGATGGGAATTCGCCAATCGGTGCTGTCGGCAAGTGAGAGAAATATGCTTGCGCGACAGATAGAGGAGCTTGGCATAGCGCAGTATTTTGACGAGATATGGGGGCTTGACAATATCCACGCCGAGAGTAAGCTTCATCTTGCGAAAAAATGGAGAGAGGGGCATCCCGAAGCAAAGATCCTGTACGTTGGCGACACAGTCCACGACGCCGAGAGCGCAAAGGTGCTCGGAGGTGATTGCTTGTTGTTTGCGGGCGGACATCAGTCGAGGAAAAGACTTGAAGCCTGCGGGTATCCGATCATTGAGAGGATCGAAGAAATAATTGAATATCTGAAATGAAAAACAGACTGCTTTTGACAGTCTGTTTTTTGATGCGTCAGGTTTGAGTATTTATAAATTGCAGTTTATAAGTTTCTTTTTATGTTCATTTTCTGCCCCCGTCGGCAGAAAACGAACCAAAAGAACGCCGCTTAAAGAGGGGAGAAAAAGATCTCCCCTCTTTAAGAAAACTCCCCACCTTACAGAGCATATCTTAAAGCAAAATTTCACTTGTTGTATTTAATAAACGCCTTTTTGGGTAG
>JAZSJO010000067.1:0-3181 GCA_045534365.1 Eubacteriales bacterium | reverse complement strand
AGCATAAGTCCCGCCACCTTGTCGGCGCACTCGCCTACGGGAAGATTCTCGTCCGCTCTGCCAACGGTACTCATCGTAAGGCTCATATTGATACCCGTATCACCGTCGGGGACGGGAAATACGTTAAGATTGTTTATCTCTTCTTTTTTGTCGTTGAGCAACGCCGCGCCCGATTGCGCCATGTCGCGATACAGTTTTCCGGTAATACCCATTAAAAAATCTCCATTCCACCGAAATTTCGGTTTAATTTTAATTTTAAATAACTATTTTTATTATCTTTCGTTTGCAAGGAAGAATACCGCAAGCGTTCCGGGGCCCGAGTGTGCTCCGATAACGGGACCTACGTAGCCGATAAGTATATCCTTGACTCCAAGCTCCGCTTCTATCATATCGGCAAGCTTCTTTGCGTCGTCGTAGCAATCGCCGTGGCAGATGTAAACGGTCTGCTTTTCAGGCAGGGTCGCAGTCTCCTTCATTTTTGTGAAGAGCGCCTTTATCGAGGCGTCTCTGCCGCGAGCCTTCGCCACGTTTATAAGCTTTCCGTCGTTATCCACGTGCATAACGGGCTTTATCTGAAGCACCGTTCCCATAACGGCGGTCGCCGCGCTCACTCTGCCTCCTCTCTTCAGGAAGAAGAGGTCTTCAACGGTAAACCAATGAGCGAGATCGAGCTTTATTCGCTCGATATACTCGGCAAGCTCGTCTATCGACGCGCCCTCCTTCTTTTTATCAACGGCGAGCTTTATAAGAAGTCCCTGACCGAGAGCCGCGCAAAGCGAATCGACCGTTAAGATCTTACAGTCGGGATACTTCTCCATTATCTCCTCAGCCGCGTTCTTTCCCGCAGTGTAGGTAGCGGAAAGTCCCGTGGAAAATCCGATATAGATAATGTCCTTACCCTTTGCCGCGATCCTTTCGAACGCCTCGCAGAATCTTTCCATATTAGCCGCTGATGTCTTTACGGGACGCTTGTCGCGCAGATATCCGTAAAATTTTTCGGGCTCTATCTCGTGGTTGAAAAAAGTACCTACTCCGTCTATAGTCACCTCAAGGGAAAGTGACTCAACGCACCACTCCGACACCAGAGACGCGGGCAGGTCGCAGGACGAATCGGTAAAAATCACGTAATCTTTCACTAATATTCTCCATTCTCCGATAAGCCTCCGAAACGCAACGGAGCTTACGGCAAAGCGTATGAATTTGTAAGCATATACCAATTAATTATACTACATTTTTGCGCCTCTGTCAATCCTTTCTTGCAATTTTTATCATATTCATCAAAACAAATCCAACGAAGATCATCGCCTTTAATCGTTTATTTTACACATATTTTATTGACGTGATACAATCAAATCGCAAAATCTTATTGTTTTCTGCTTGTTGACAAATCGCGGCGAGTGAGGTATAATATTAACAGTTTGATCACACAGGCGGTTATGTTTAAATGACGGTTATCATTGCAGAGAAGCCCAGCCTCGCGCGAAATATAGTAGCGGGCATTCAGGAGGCTCAGGGCGGCGCGTTGGCAAAGAAAAACGGATATTTCGAGGGTGGCGGCTACTATGTTACGTGGGCGTTCGGTCACCTTTTTTCTTTGTGCGATATAGAGGATTACACGGGCGGCGACCCGAAGGCGAAGTGGACGCTCGACTCTCTTCCCTGCTTCCCCGAGGAATTCAAATATAAATTGAAGGTAGGGCCCGACAAAAAGGTAGACGCGGGCGTTCAGCGGCAATTCGAGACGATAAAATACCTTTGTCTGCGTCCCGACGTCGATAAGATAGTCAACGCGGGAGACTCCGACCGCGAGGGTGAGATAATCATTCGCCTCTGCGTGATGAACACGGGCGCGCTTGAGGACAAGAGCAAACGCTTTTTGCGCCTCTGGCTTCCCGACCAGACTCCCGAGACCGTAGGCAAGGCGCTCTTGGAGATGAAGGACGAGAGCGAATATCAGAATCTCGCCGACGAGGGCTTTGCGAGGACATACATAGATTGGCTCTACGGGGTAAATCTCACGCGCTACGCAACTCTCAAGAGCGGCGCTCTTTTGCGCGTGGGACGCGTTATCGTCCCCATCGTCCGCGCCATCTACGACAGAGATATGGCTATCCGCAATTTCGTCCCCGACGTCTATTTCGCGTTGGTATCGAAGAAAAAAACGAAGGACGAGGAGATAGAGCTCGTCAGCAAGGAGAGATTCGACAAGGACAAAAAGGCGGACGCCGCTGCGCTCTGCGCGAAATACAACGCGAGCGAAGCGAGAGTCATATCAAAAAAGACGAAAAAAGAGACCGTAAACCCGGGTAAGCTCTTCTCTCTTTCAAAGCTTCAGAGCCTTCTGGGCAAAAAATACAAGATGTCGATGGCGGAGAGCCTCGCTATCGTACAGAAGCTTTACGAGGAGGGCTATCTGACCTATCCCCGTACCAACTCCGAGTATCTTGCCACCAACGAAAAGGACAAGATAAAAAAGATAATCAACAATATAAAAAACGTGGGATATCCCGTCGTTTTCAAGGATAAAAAGACTATATTCGACGATTCGAAGATAGAGAGCCACTCGGCTCTGACTCCAACCTACAAGATACCCAAAAAGGAGCGTCTTACCGAGAAGGAGATGCAGGTCTACCAGACCGTCTTCCGCCGCTTCGTCTCGGTGTTCTGCTCAGAGGAGTGTATCGCGGAGAAGACCGAGATAGTCATCGACGTGGGCGGCTACGAGCAATTCACGCTCAAGGGCATCACGATAATACAGCGCGGATTTCTGCGCTTCGACGACGGCGAGCGCAAGGATAAGATCCTCCCCCCGCTCGAAAAGGGCGATCTCGTGAGCATCGACTTCAAGCCCGTGGAAAAGCAGACCTCCCCGCCCCGTCACTACACCATCGAAACTCTCAACAACTATCTTAAAAACCCCTTCCGCGAGGACAAGGCGGCTTTGGCGGAAAAGGAAAAGAGAGAGCTGGCGGAGGAGAGCGAGGGCGAGCAGGAGAACGACGAGGAGGACTACAGAGCTATCTTCGAGGGACTTGAGCTTGGCACAGAGGCAACGCGCACAGGCATTATAGAAAACGCGTGCAAGAGCGCATACATTATGCTTAAAAAAGACTCGTACTACATTTTGCCCGACGGTGAATATCTTATAGAATCGCTATCTCAGCTTGGCATCAGTATGGAA
>JAZSJO010000033.1:0-6439 GCA_045534365.1 Eubacteriales bacterium | reverse complement strand
CAGCAAGAGCAAAGACGCTTGTCCGAGGGCAGATCAAACTACTTAGGAGAAAAATTATGGAAAAAGCAATTGCACTGCTTGAAGTTCAAGCTATGGTTACAGCTATAGTCGGACTTGACGCAATGGTTAAGGCGGCAGATGTTAAACTCATCCACGTCGAAAAGCGCTTGGGCGGAAGACTTGTGACAGTTGTTGTTGAAGGTAACGTTTCGGCAGTTACCGCCGCGCTTGAAGCGGGCGTTGAGGCAGCAAAGACCGTTGGCAACGTTATGTGCCACGAGGTTATAGCCCGTCCTCATCCCGACATCGTAAAATTTATTAAGACTGATAAAGGCGTTTAATTTTAGACCCTTTTTCATAACAAAGCTCGTCAGAGCAACACAAAATTTCAAAAAATTTATCCAAAAAGGAGATTTTTATTATGAATGAAGCATTGGGAATGGTAGAGACCAGAGGTCTCGTAGCAGCAATCGAAGCAGCAGATGCTATGGTTAAGGCAGCTAACGTACAGCTTATCGGTTCCGAGAAGATCGGTAGCGGACTCGTATCCGTTATGGTTCGCGGCGACGTTGGAGCAGTTAAGGCAGCAGTTGAGGCAGGCGGCGCAGCAGCGAGCAGCCTCGGTGAGGTTATCGCTACTCACGTTATCCCCAGACCTCACACCGACGTTAACAAGCTTCTCCCCACTCTCGGCTAATATCTACCGAGACGACAGCGGGCGCGCTGTAAAACACGCCACGTGTCTTGCCCGAGCACATATTTTCGGGCAAGACACCCCACAATTAAGATGTTTTTTGTATAAAAGCGTTCAACTCCCTATTTGAGCGTTTTTATATGAAAATTATTGTAAATAATCGAAAGGAATACAGAAAAATGAGCATTTCTTCGGCAGATATAGAAAGTATCGTTAAAAAAATAGTTTCCGAGATGAACGGTGGTACCGCGTCCGACAAGGGCAACGAGATACCCGTCGGCATTTCCAACCGTCACATTCACCTCAATAAAGAAGACCTTGAAACTCTCTTTGGCGCGGGCTACGAGCTCACTCACTTCAAGGATCTCTCTCAGCCAGGTCAGTACGCCTGCAAGGAGACCTTGACCATCGTCGGTCCTTCCATGAGAGCGATCGAGGGCGTCAGAGTGCTTGGTCCTCTCAGAAAAGCGAGCCAGGTAGAGATCTCTGTCACCGATTCCTACGTTCTTAAGGTAAAGCCTCCCGTTCGCGAATCCGGAAAGCTTGACGGAAGCGCTCCCATCACCATTATAGGCCCCAAGGGCATCGTAAAATTGAATCAGGGCTGTATCATCGCGAACCGTCACATACATATGTCTCCCGACGACGCCGCGCACTTTAGCGTTAAGGACGGAGATTATATCGACGTTGACGCTATGAGCGGTACAAAAAGAACCCGCTGGTTTGACGTTCAGGTCAGAGTCCACCCCGATTTCCGTCTTGAAATGCACGTTGACACCGACGACGCGAACGCAGTAGGCTTCAAGAACGGAAGCACCGTTACCCCCGTAAAATAATTGAGAGGTACATATAAATGTTAAAAGGAAAAGTTGTAGGAAACATCGTTTCAACTAACAAGCTTGACAAGCTCATCGGATTCAAGTTTCTCGAGATACAGATAATCGAAAACTCCGCTCTTACCGACAAATATATAGTTGCGGTAGACCGCACGGTCAGCGCGGGTATCGGCGAGGAGGTCCTCGTTACTACTGGAAGCAGCGCAAGAGTTGCTCTTGGCGATGAGTACTCCCCCGTTGACGCGGTCGTCGTAGGAGTAGTTGATAAAAAGTAATCGAAATTCGCGCGAAAGGACTTGTGCACTAAACAATCATGTCTATGACAGAATTAAAGAATATATTGCAAAAGGGCGGTATCGTCGGCGCGGGCGGCGCGGGATTTCCCACGTATGCCAAGCTTGCCGAGGGCGCGGATCTTCTCTGCGTCAACTGCTCCGAGTGCGAGCCGCTTATGTACACCGACTTTATGCTTATGCGCGAGGAGATGGCGAAGATAATCGAGGGCGCGGAGCTTATTATGGCGTCAACGAATATCAAACACGCCTATCTCTCGGTCAAGGTGCATCGAGCAGAGGCTCTCGGATATGAGGACGGTCAGGTTGTCGGCAAAAACGTTACCGTAAAATACCTTCCCAGCGTCTATCCCATAGGCGACGAGATAGGTCTTATATACGAGACCACGGGCAGACTTGTCCGCGCGGGAAATCTTCCCATCACGGCGGGAGTTATCGTTATGAACGCCGAGACGGTCTACAACGTTCGCCAAATGGTTAAGGAAGGAAAGCCCGTTACCGAAAAATGGGTGACCATTGCGGGCGACATTGAGAAAAAGGTGGTCGTAAAAGCCCTTGTCGGTATGAGAATATCCGAGCTTTTCAAGGCTTTCAATATAAAGGTCGACGAAAACCACTCGGTAATTGAGGGCGGTCCCTCTATGGGCTCGATAGTAGATCCCAACAAGACGTTCGTTAAGAAAACCACCAAATCAATACTTATAATACCCAATTCCGCTCGTTGTATAGTCAACAAGAAGACCGCTATCGACGATATGCTTCGTCGCGCGGCGTCGGCTTGTTGCGGATGCACGCGTTGCACGGATATGTGTCCGAGACACCAGCTCGGATACCCGCTTGAGCCTCACAAGATGATCAGAGCCGCGCTCAACAGTACTGCAGAAGAGCATCCCGAGCTTATAGCAACCGCTTCGCTTTGCTGCTCCTGCGGAGTATGCGCAGAGGTCTGCTGCCAGGAGATCTCTCCCAAGGACGTTATCTTGAATCTCAAGGGTATTCTCGGAAAGAACAAGATAAAATTCGTGGCAAACGAGGATTATCCCGTAAGCTCCGACCGTGAGTACAGAATGATACAGTCAGGCAAGTGGAAGGATACGCTTGGAGTATTGAAGTTCGACGCTATTCCCGAATACGTTCCCAAAAAGATAAGCACCGAGAGAGTTGAGGTGCTTATGTCACAGCACATCGGCGCACCCTCAGTTCCCGCAGTAGCGGTCGGAGACGTTGTGACCGAGGGACAGCTTATCGCAAACGCGGCAGACGGGCTTTCAGTTCCTCAATACGCGTCTATCGGCGGCAAGGTAATATCCGTTGACTCCACCAAAATAGTTATAGAGGCCTGAAACAACGGCAAGAAAGGCATAGGAAATACATAAATGTATCAAGCAATCGGTGTAATCGAACTTAAAAGCATAGCCAAGGGCATTGAGGCTACCGATGCCGCGCTCAAGAGCGCAGGCGTCAGCCTTATATCGGCTCATCCCGCGTGTCCCGGCAAATTCGAGATAATCTTAACGGGTACTATCTCAAACGTTTCAAGCGCTGTGGATCACGTCAAAGAAAGATTTGGTGAAAAGCTTGTAGACGCTTCCCTTATGGGACGCATCGATCCCCAGGTCATTACCTCCCTTTTCGGAACTGCAATAGCAGAAAAAAAGGGCAGTCTCGGAATTATCGAGACCTACTCCGCGGCTTCGGCTATCAAGGCGGCTGATATTGCGGTAAAGACCGCAAAGGTATCTATCTTCGAGCTTCGCGTATCTCGCGGAATGGGCGGCAAGGGCGTCTGCCTCGTTACAGGCGACGTGGGTGACGTTACCGCGGCGGTTGAGGCAGGCTCTCGGCACGCGATAGACAACAGCGTCTTCTGCGCCTCCTCCGTTATCGCCGCTCCCCACGAAGAGCTCTGGAATCAGATTTGAGATGAGCGAGGATGCGTTCGAGAAACTTTTTGAAAAAAGTTTCTCAAGCTCTTCAAAAACTTTCCCGAAAATTTAGTGTTTACCCCTAAATTGAAATCTTCACAAAAGATTTCAAGAAAAAAAGGAGAACAAATAAATGAGTCAGATAAAATTTGTAATAGAAAAGAGCCCGAGAATACAGAGGCTCATCGATCATCTCTATGCTAATATGCCCGAGATCGAGGCAGACAGAGCCGAGTTGATCACGGAAAGCTACAAGGAAACGGAGGGCTTGCCCATCGTCAAAAGACGCTCGGCGGCATTCCGTCATATAATGGAGAATATTCCGATAGTCATTCGTCCCGACGAGCTTATCGTAGGAAGTAACTCGATAGCTCCCAGAGGATGCCAGACCTTCCCCGAGTATTCCTTCGAGTGGCTTGAAAAGGAATACGACACGGTAGCAACGAGAGAGGCAGACCCGTTCTACATATCCCCTGCCACGGTTGAGAGACTTAAAAAGGTCTACCCCTATTGGAAGGGCAAGACCGTAAGCGACCTTGCGGCTCAGTCTATGGACCCTGAGGTGCTTGACGTCTTCCTCAACCACGGCGTATTTACCGTTGGAAACTATTTCTACAACGGTATCGGTCACATCAACGTCGACTACGCAAAGGTAATAAATTGCGGTCTTGAGGGCGTTATGGCAGAAACGCGTGAGGCACTCTCGAAGCTCTACATCGGTAACGGAGACTATCTCCGCCGTAAGAACTTCCTTGAGTCGGTGCTTGAGAGCTGTGAGGCGGTCATCACATACGCAAAGCGTTATTCAAAGCTTGCGCGCGAGGAGGCTGCGGCTTGCTCGGATAATGTCAGACGCGCGGAGCTTCTCCGCATAGCCGAGAACTGCGAAAGAGTTCCCGCAAAGCCCGCAAGAGATTTCTACGAGGCTTGTCAGGCATTCTGGTTTATCCAGCAGCTTCTTCAGTGCGAGTCCAGTGGTCATTCTATCTCCCCCGGACGCTTTGACCAATATATGTACCCCCTTTTCAAGAAGGATATCGACGCAGGCAAGCTGACGCACAAAGAGGCGCAGGAATATATCGATTGCATCTGGGTAAAGCTCAACGATCTCAACAAGGTCAGAGACGCGGCGAGCGCCGAGGGCTTTGCAGGCTACGGTCTTTTCCAGAATCTTATCGTAGGCGGTCAGAACGAGGATGGCGTTGACGTAACCAACGATCTTTCTTATATGTGTATGGAAGCGACCATGCACGTCCGTCTCCCCCAGCCCTCGCTTTCGATCCGCGTATGGAACTGCACACCTCACGATCTGCTTATCAAGGCGGCAGCCGTTACCCGCGAAGGTCTCGGCGTTCCCGCATTCTATAACGACGAGGTCATCATTCCCGCTATCATGGCTCGCGGACTTACTCTCGCGGACGCTCGCGACTACTGTATAATCGGTTGCGTTGAGCCCCAGAAGGGCGCTCGTACCGACGGTTGGCACGACGCGGCATTCTTCAATATGTGCCGTCCCCTCGAGCTTGTTTTCTCTAACGGTATGGACAAGGGTAAGCTTATCGGTCTTCAGACGGGTGACGTCGAGAAGATGACCTCGTTTGAGGAATTCTTCGAGGCTTACAAGGCTCAGCAGCTCCATATGATAGAAATGATGGTACACGCCGACAACGCGGTCGACTACGCTCACAGCGTTCGTTGTCCTCTTCCCTTCCAGTCATGCCTCTGCAACGACTGTATCGAAAAGGGCACGTCCCTTCAGGAAGGCGGCGCGCACTATAACTTCACGGGTCCTCAGGGCTTCGGTATCGCCAACATGACCGACGCGCTTCTCGCTATGAAGACTCTCGTCTTTGAGGAAAAGAAGGTCACTATGGCAGAGATGAAGCAGGCTCTCTCTGACAACTTCGGTAAGGGACTTATTCCCAAGAAGGCGACCGAGCTTACCGTTGAGGTAGCAAAGCGGCTCGACGCGCAGGGCGTTGAGGTAACGGGCGACACCATCAAGGCGATCTATACGAGCATATCCACGGCATCTCACGTCTCCGACGAAAAGAAGGCAAGATACGACGAGATCCTTAATATGATAAACGCGCTTCCCAAGTACGGTAACGATATTCCCGAGGTCGACGCGTTCGCTCGCGAGGTGGGCAACACCTACACCAAGCCCTTTGAAAACTTCACCAATAACCGCGGCGGCATCTTCCAGGCAGGACTTTCTCCCGTATCGGCCAACGTTCCGCTTGGCTACCAGACCGGCGCTACTCCCGACGGCAGGCTTGCTTACACTCCCATTGCAGACGGCGTAGGTCCCGCTTCTGGCAGAGACGTGAAGGGCCCCACGGCTACCGCTAACTCGGTTGCAAGGCTCGACCACGGAATCGCCTCCAACGGAACTCTCTTCAATCAGAAGTTCCACCCCTCCGCGCTTTCCAATATGGCAAGCCTTGAAAAGTTCGTGGCTTACCTGCGCGGCTACTTCGATCAGAAGGGTATGCACGTTCAGTACAACGTAGTTTCCAAGGAAACGCTTCTCGACGCGCAGAAGAATCCCGAGAAATATAAGACTCTCGTAGTAAGAGTTGCCGGATATAGCGCACTCTTCACTACTCTCTCCCGCTCGCTTCAGGATGACATTATCAACCGTACCGAGCAGGGCAATATTTAAATGTTTAAGAGGTGCGAGAACCTTTT
>JAZSJO010000156.1:0-7163 GCA_045534365.1 Eubacteriales bacterium | reverse complement strand
GTATGGATGATCATGTTCATCGTGGCGCCTATGCTTTTCGTCCTTTATTTCGCGTTTACCGACGCGAACGGACGCTTTTCGCTTGAAAACATTTCAAGTCTTTCACAATATTCAAACGTCTTCGTGCTTTCAATAGGCTTTGCGCTTATCGCAACGGCTATCTGCCTTCTCATCGGATATCCTCTTGCCTATTTTATGTCAAAGTGCGCTCCCAGAACGCAAAAGATACTTATGGTGCTGATAATGCTCCCTATGTGGTGCAACCTGCTCATACGCACCTACGCGCTTATGGCGCTTCTTGACAACGGCGGTCTTCTCAACGCGCTCCTCGAAAATCTCGGGCTTGACAAGCTCTATATCGTCGGCTCGGATTTCGGCGTCATTTTGGGTATGGTCTACGATTTTCTGCCCTATATGGTGCTCCCGATATTCACGGCTATGACCAAGCTTGACAAAAGATATCTCGAAGCGGCGCACGACCTGGGATGTACGGGCTTCCAGACGATGACGAAGGTGGTAATGCCCCTGACGATCTCGGGCGTTATCTCGGGCGTCACGATGGTATTCGTCCCCTCTATAAGCACCTTCTACATATCTCAGAAGCTCGGCGCGGGTAAGATCGACCTTATCGGTGACACGATAGAGCGTCTTTTCCAGAACACCAGCACCTACAACGTAGGCGCGGTCATTTCTCTCGTTATGATGGTGCTTATCCTCATTTCGGTCTGGATAATGAATAAATTTTCCGACGACGAAGGAGGTATAATCATATGAAATTCTTATCGAAATTCTATATGCTAATCATCTTCGCCCTGCTCTATGCTCCTATCGTCGTTCTTATCGTATTTTCCTTTAACGACGCGGGAAGCCTCAACGAGTTCACGGGATTTTCGTTCAAGTGGTACGGCGAGCTTTTCGCCGACGAGGAGGCGCTTACCTCGCTTAAGAATTCTCTTATCCTCGCGGTTTCGTCCTCTGTCATCGCCACGACTATCGCTACCTTCGCAGCTCTCGGTCTTCATCATATGAGAAACAGATACGTCAAGGGCGCGGTAAAATCGGTGACCAATATTCCTATGATGAACCCCGATATCGTTACGGGCGTTTCAATGATGCTTCTTTTCGTGGCTGTGGCAGGCTTTATCGGCTCAAAGCAGTTCTTCGGCTTCGGCACGATGCTAATAGCGCACACCACCTTCAATCTCCCCTACGCGCTCCTTTCGATAATGCCGCGCTTCAATCAGCTCGACAGATCGCTTTCCGAGGCGGCGCAGGATCTCGGATGCACCCCCGCGAGAGCCTTCTTCTCGGTGGAGCTGCCCGAAATAATCCCGGGTATAGTTTCGGGACTTATGATGAGCTTTACTATGTCTCTTGACGATTTCGTCATCAGCCATTTCGTAAGCTCTCCCAATTTCCAGACGCTTCCCCTCTACGTTTACAATCAGACCGTACACAACGTCAAATTCAGTATGTACGCGCTCTGCGCCCTTATAGTTGCGGTCATTCTCGCAATACTTCTCGTAGTTAATTTCACGGGCTCCGTGAACAGCAGAAGAAAGGCTAAGGGGGTGGCGTAAATGAAGCTTTCCAAGGTAATCTCTCTTTTCCTGGCGGCACTCATGCTCTGTATGACGCTTCCCATCCTCCCCTCCTGCTCAGAAACGGGCAGTGGCGTAAAGACTCTTTACGTTTATAACTGGGGTGAATACATCTCCGACGGAAGCGAGGGCACTCTCGACTCTAACCACGCCTTCGAGCTTTGGTATGAATACACCTTCGGCGAGAAGGTCAACGTCGTCTACTCCACCTATTCCTCCAACGAGGATATGTACGCCAAGCTTTCGGGCGGCTCCGTCAGCTACGACGTTATCGTCCCCTCGGACTATATGATCCAGCGTCTTATCGACGAGGATATGTTAGCCCCCCTTGATTACGTAAATATTCCCAATATAGGCAATATCCTTCCCGAATTTTACGGCGAGGAGGCGATATACGACTATTACGATAAGGGAAGTGTTTATTCCGTTCCTTACTTCTACGGAATGATAGGCATAATCTATAATACTACGATGGTCGACGAAGCCGATATCGGCTCCTGGTCGCTTATGTGGAACGAGAAATACAAGGGGAACATCCTTCAGTTCAACAATTCGCGCGACGCCTTCGGCACGGCGCAATACTACCTCGGCATCGACGTAAACACCGACGACGAGTCCGAATGGAGACAGGCGCTCGAGCTACTCAAGGCTCAAAAGGATATCGTTCAGGGCTACGTTATGGACGAGATATTCAACAAGATGGAAAACGGCTCTGCGGCAATAGCCGCGTATTACGCGGGCGACTTCCTCACGATGTACGAAAACAACGAGGATCTCGAGTTCTTCTATCCCGAGGAGGGCACGAATCTCTACGTTGACGCTATGTGCATACCCAAGACGAGCGAAAATAAGCTTCTTGCCGAGAGATATATCAACTTTATGCTTATGTCCGACGACGACTTTGACGAGGAGTTTTTCGAATATATGGAAAGCATAGGCGAGGATTTTTATTCTCCCGCCGTTGCTAACGCCGAATACACCTATTACGCTTCTCCGAATCAAAAAGTAGTTGAGGACGAAGGCTATCGCGAGACCATGAACGAGATAAAGGACGACGCGTATGACAAAATGTACGCTACCGACGTAGAGGCGACGGCGTACGTCAATCTCACCACCGAAAAATTGGCTCTTATCAATTCTCTTTGGGAGGAATTGAAGTCCGATATCGAGGTAAGCCCGACTATCTACGTTATCTGCATCGTCATCGTAGGTCTGCTTGCCTTCGCGGCAACGTTCTTCGGTATAAGAAAGAGATATCGTAATAATTATTGATAACAAACCGACAAGGGTGTCTTTGACACCCTTTTTTGAATATTTTTGATGAAAGCTGAGACCAAGACCTCAAAAAGCGTACTTAATCGTTGAGAGCGCTTTCAAATCAAAAATCAAATAAAGGAGGTGAATGATATGGACGATTTTAATATCATTGAATTGTATTTTGCGCGTGACGAGCGAGCGATAGAGGAAACGGACATAAAATACGGTAGGCTCTGTCATAATATCGCTAATAACATTTTGAACAACAAAGAGGATTCTGAGGAATGCGTGAATGATACCTATATGGGCGTATGGAATGCTATCCCTCCCACCAGACCGAATGATCTTAGAGCTTTTGTTTGCGGTGTCGCAAGAAATCTGTCACTTAAAAGATTGGAATCGCTAACACGAAAAAAGCGTTCGCAAACGATGCTTATTTCATTTTCCGAGCTTGAGAAGGTACTGTCCGACGAAAGTATAGGAGATAGAATGAGAGACGAGGATATAGGAAGGCTGATAAGCGACTTTTTAAAGAATGAAAAAGAGGATATTCGAAACGTATTTATCCGCAAATACTATTTCTTTGATTCGATAGACGAAATCGCAAGGCTATATTCATTTACCGAGAGCAAGGTCAAAAATTTGCTTTATCACACAAGGATAAAGCTAAAGGCATACTTAATCAAGGAGGGCGCTGAAATATGAAAACACCGAGAATAGTTAACGCTGTGGGACACATTGACTATGAGCTTATCAGCGCAGCTGTCAACAATAATAAAAGTAAAAAAAAGATATGGCTCAAATGGGGAGGATATATAGCTGCCTGCTTTGCAGTAATGCTGGTCGCATTGGCAATCGTTTTACCGATGCTGCATAATGACGGAATAACTCCTCCTATAGGCAACGAATATGTTTATGAAAAAGGGTACTACTATAGTGTAGACGGCGGTGTTTTTTCCTCTTACATTGGCGGAAAGGTGATTGAAGAGGAAAAAGTCGGGAATAAGCTTTATGAGGTTTCGGTAACTGCCGGTTGGAAGAACGAGAACAACGAATGGATATCTGCCGAAAAGCTACGTGCCTATATCTATACTATTGAGGGCGTTTCAGATGAAATAGCCGTCACGTTAAAATTCATCGACAAGGGTGAGGCGATCACCACAACTCACTATTACGTTATTTTAAATCCCAATGCCGACCTGACCGCCGTTGAGGATTATATCATCGCGTCAATAGCTCCAAATAACAGCGGAGAGGAGATGGCCGGCGAAATGCTTGAATAAAACCAGCAAGGGTGTCGTTGAGACACCCTTGCTTTTTTATGATATATTTTCAAATTTTGATTTACCGAAATGTTTTCTTTGGTTCGTTTCTTGCCGACGAGGGCAAGAAATGAACATAAAAAGAAATAGATAAACAGCAATTTATCAAACCTTTCCAAAATACCGCTCGATCTCTTCCCTTTTTGCTCTACAGCTTCCCTGTATCATCTCGGAAGAGCCGCCGCCGCGGCCCATAAGCGCCGCGTTTATCTCCCCTGACCTTGCGCGAAGGTCGACGGACGTGCTTGAGATGATATATTTATATCCGCTCTCGTCGTCACCCGAAAAGCAGGCGCAGATACCCCCGCAGAGAAGCTTTGCTTCATTGACAAGATTACGCAGAGCCAACATATCTCCCCCGTCATCAAAGATACATAGATCACCGTCGGTATATTCTACCCTTTCAAGCTTATACGTCATCAGCTCTCGCTTGAGAGCTGATATTTTGCTCTTAAGCGCATACATCACATCAAGGATGCGGTCGACTCCGTCTGCAACCTCGGAGTGCTTTGCCGATATCGCCACGGAGATGCGCCGGGCTTGCTCGTATTCGGCTCTGTAGCCCTCGAGAGCGTCGTATCCGCACTTCATATAAAGCCTTGCGCCGCCCTTATATTTTTCGGCGCGGAGTATCTTTATAAGACCGACCTCTCCCGTATTTTTTACATGGGGAGCGCAGCAAGCGCACTTATCAACGCCCTCGATCTCAACTATCCGCACGTTCTCCTTAAGGTCAAGCTTGCTTCGGTATTCCATAACCTCAAGCTCCTCGGGCAAAGGATAATAGCCACGCACGGCGTGACATTCAAAGACCGCAGAATTGGCAAGGTCCTCTATATTCTCAAGCTGCGCGTCGGTAAGCTCACCGTCAAAATCGGCGGTCATTTCGTCGGCACCCAGATGAAATCCAACGTTATTATAGCCGTAATTCTTAAATATAAGCCCCGAAACTATATGCTCACCCGTATGATTCTGCATTTTGTGAAAGCGCTCAGGAAAATCGATCTTTCCGCTCACAAGCAAGCTGACCTCAAGAGGCTTGTCGGTAGTATGACTGATAATTCCATTCTTTTCGCAAACGTAGGACACCGACGCGCCCGAGATCACTCCCGTATCGCACGTCTGACCGCCCTCCTCGGGAAAAAACAGAGTTTTATCAAGAACGACGGTATATTTCCCTTCCCCGACGGCATCACACGAAAGAACTCTTGCCTCAAATTCATACGCTGCGGGATCTATATCAAACAATCTTACAGTTTTATCCATAAAAACACCTTTCGACAACGATATAATAAAATTATAATACAAAAGCGCGCAAAGTTCAATACTTTCGCGAAAATTATTAACAAAAAGCGGCTTCGGTGATAGAATAAATGGGTAAAAAACGAAAGAAAGACGAAAAAATGTTACTTACCAAAGAAAAAGGCTTTTATAAAAATTTCTTCTCGCTGTGGTACGTTTTGGCGCTGAATAACGTCATTATCCTCGGCGTCAATATCGTCGACAACATAAAGCTCGACAACTTCAGCGAATCGGCGCTCTCGGGCGCTACCGCCTGCAATCAGCTTCAGTTCATATTCCGGCAGCTTATCCTCGGAATTGGAAACACCACGGTAATGCTCGGAAGTCAGATTCACCGTCTGCCTTGATGCCGCAGAAAGCGCTATAAGACAAGGCTTCGGGGCGGGTTCGTATTACTACTGTTATTCTAAAGGCTACATACACCTCTATTGTTATAATTATACAACAGGATCTATCGTGAATTTATAGTTTTTATAGAAAATAACGTTTTTGCATAAAAAATTATGGGACAAGCAATCTTTCTCGTCCCATAAACCATTTTTAAATATTTTCGATCAAAGAATGACCGCAGGAGCGGCAGATATATCTACCTTTTATTCGTTTTGGAGATATCGCTCCGTCGATCTGTATCTCGCTTACAACCGTCCTCACGCCGCAAACGGCGCACAAAAGCACTCCCTTATCCAAAGACTCCTTAACTACGGGATAATTAAGTCCGCGAAGCTTTATAAGCTCGCTTCCCTCGGCGTAATAACCGTCAAAGCCGTCGGCAAAGAGCGGAACTTTGATGCGTCTTCTTCTGCCATTATCGTCGGTCACGACTAACTTAATGTATGTATGAAAATCGAGAGAAAATCCTGCCCTTCGGTCAACGCCTCTGCCGTAATCCCTGACGTATTTCATTTCTTTGATTCTTCCAGAGACGAATCTGTCGCCAACGAAGCGATTCATACAGCAGACGAACCAACCGCTCAAAAGCACCGCAAGCGGAAACAGGACGTACACCCAGACGCCAAGTGGCTCTGCGTCCTCGTATCTCCCGTTCATAAAAAATGCAAAAGCCGCCGTGAAAAACAAGATATACAGTATATAGAAGCAAAGATATTTCAAATGCCTGAGCGCGGCGTATCTTTTCAGGTCGCCGTTTTTTTGTGGGATCTTGTATTTCTTCATAAAGCACCTCGAATAATTATTCTATTAACATTATACTTCAAAAACGGCTTTAAGTCAACAGAAAAAATACGGCAACGGTTAAGTTGATAAATTGCAGTTTAGCGGACTCTTGGAGATGTCTTTTTGAAAGTTTTTACGTCGCTTTTTTCAAAAACCGACCGCTAATCCAACGCGCGTAGCGTTGCTCGCCTCCGCAGAGGGCGAAATACCCCTATCCTTCCAAAGCACCACGAAAGGGTGAATTTCGGCGAAGCCGAAAGAGGGGATACCTTTGCCCTTGGGCAAAGGAGGGGAGTGCTTCGCCATAGGCGAAGTTAGCAACAACCAAGTGGGGGTTTGCCGTTGCGTTACAAAGGCTTATTTAAATCGTTTGTCCGCTTTTTTCTTTGATGCTGTAGGCGCAAAGAAAAAAGCTTGGCAAAAAAGAACACGCCAAAAGGGGAGTTTCGCCTCTGCGGAGGCGACCGCCGAGCTCGGCGGCTCAGCCAAGCCTTTGAAAAGGCTTGAG
>JAZSJO010000075.1:0-2328 GCA_045534365.1 Eubacteriales bacterium | reverse complement strand
ACATGAACATACAGAACTTGTTTGGCTCCCATACAAAGAAGCAAGAGAAAGATTGCAATGGGATTCTAACAAGACTGCTTTATATGAATTGAATTGCATATTATCAAAACAACACGATAAATAATCGGTTTAGGCTAAGCCTCCCTTGTGTAAAGGGAGGTGGCACGCGAAGCGTGACGGAGGGATTGTAAAAAAGCAAAAGTTACGCTAAAACAATCCCTCAGTCGCTCCGCGACAGCTCCCTTTACACAAGGGAGCCTTTTTTATGTTCATCTATGGCTTGTCAATTTTCCTGACAAGCACTGCATTTGTAGCCACAAACGCAAAATACGGCATACCTCTTTCGAGATATACCGTATTTTTTGAAAACTGTCCTTTAGGGTACAACCCTATCAACCTTCGTCTTTTTATTCAAAACAAGCCTGCCACAAAATCCCACACGGGAATAATCAGTATAGGCAAAAATATCGCGGGGATAAAATTCATTATTTTCAGTTTGGTAATGCCCAAAAGATTCATTCCGAGCGCGATGATGACGAGCGAGCCCACGGCGGTCATACAGGTGATAACGTCGCCGTTGAGAAAAGGCTCGACATAAGAGGCGAGGAGCGATATAAGTCCCTGGTATATAAAAACGAACACCGCGGAAAACAAAACGCCCACTTCAAAAGTGGACGCGAATATTATCGCCGCCACAAAGTCTATAACACCCTTCGTTATCTGTATGGAATGGTCACCCAAAATACCGCTGTTAAGCGCGCCGACTATAGCCATCGAGCCAACACAGAACAAAAGAGTCGCCGAGACGAAGCCCTGCGCCACGTCTCCGCCCTTCCCCTTCATAAGTCCTTGTATCTTATCACCGAGAGCGTTTATCCTTCTGTCAAGATCGACAAGCTCGCCTATAACCGTGCCAATGACCATAGAAATGATTATGACCAGCGTCCTTTCGGGGAAAAGAGTGCTTGTATCAAGTCCGCTTATCGCCAAGGCATCGCTTATCTGACCGTTGACGGCACCTTTTATAGCGCCGTCAATGCCTATAAGTATTACGCAAAGCCCGATTGCCGCAAAGATAGCGTCGGAGATGCGCCTTCCGCGCTCCCCAAGCTCCCGCTCACCCCGTCCGCCCGCAAATCTGCGGACGAGGAGACCGATAAGCGAGCCTGCTATAACGAATGCTACGTTGACGAGAGTGCCAAACAGAGCAAGATCCTTCATAGCCGTAATCTCAGAACTCTATCTTCTTTTCAATATAAGTGCGAAGCTCGGATACGGGAATACGCACCTGTTCCATAGTATCTCTGTCACGAACGGTCACGCAGCCGTCGCCTGCCTTTTCAGCGTCACCAACGGTATCGAAGTCGACCGTGATACAGAGAGGCGTACCGATCTCGTCCTGACGGCGATATCTCTTACCGATAGAGCCCGCCTCATCAAAGTCAACGGTGAAATACTTGGAAAGCTCGTCGTAGATCTCGCCCGCCTTCCCGGAAAGCTTCTTGGAGAGAGGAAGGACAGCCGCCTTAACGGGAGCTATAGCGGGATGGAAGCGGAGAACGGTTCTCACGTCGTTCTTTTCCGCGTCGATGACCTCCTCGTCGTACGCGTCGCAAAGCACCGAAAGAACGGTTCTTTCAACGCCGAGAGAGGGCTCAACTACGTAAGGAATATATCTTTCGTTGGTCTCGGGATCGAAATAGGTAAGATCCTTGCCCGAGGTATTCTGATGCTGAGTCAGGTCGTAGTCGGTTCTGTCGGCAACGCCCCAAAGCTCGCCCCAAGCGAACGGGAAGAGGAACTCGAAGTCAGTAGTTGCCTTTGAATAGAAGCAAAGCTCCTCGGGATCGTGGTCGCGCAGACGGATATTCTCGTCCTTGAGACCGATAGCAAGAAGCCAATTATGGCAGAACTCTCTCCAATAAGCAAACCACTCAAGGTCGGTGCCGGGCTTGCAGAAGAACTCAAGCTCCATCTGCTCAAACTCACGAACGCGGAAGATAAAGTTACCGGGAGTGATCTCGTTACGGAAGGATTTACCTATCTGCGCGATACCGAAGGGCACCTTCTTTCTCGTCGTTCTCTGAACGTTCACGAAGTTCGTAAAGATTCCCTGCGCGGTCTCGGGACGGAGATAAACGGTATTCTTCGCGTCCTCGGTAACGCCCTGGAAGGTCTTGAACATAAGGTTGAACTGACGGATATCGGTAAAGTTGTGCTTGCCGCAGGAAGGACAAGGAATGTTATGCTCCTCAACGAAGTCCTTCATTTCTGCGTGAGAGAAAGCGTCGATGGGCTTGGGAAGCTCGAAACCGGTCTCTGCGCACC
>JAZSJO010000023.1:0-3662 GCA_045534365.1 Eubacteriales bacterium | reverse complement strand
TATACTGCTCGTATTCCTCGGGGAGAGAAGCTACCCAAGGCTTACCAAGCATAATCTTGTCGCCGTATTCCTCGTGATTGGGGCTCGTGACCTTCAATAAGTAATGACCGGCTCCGATGTCATCGCGCATATAAGCGGTATAGGTTTTGTATTCCATCTCGTATACTCTGTCCCTGAATATAGGCTTATCGCCAATAAGCTTGGGAAGTATATTTGAGGAGGAATATATTTTTTCGCATTGATAGAGCTCTATCAGATAATTGCAATAATCGTCGCTGGGGTCGGCGAGATGGAGAGAGAAGGATCTGAGATATCCGTCGGGGATCTCAAAATATACAGCGTACTCCGTGTCATTTGCAAAGTTGCTCGTAGAGCGATTCGTGGAGGTGTAATCACAAAAGCTGATAAATTCCTCGATAGGAGTGCATTCCTCGGGCTCTGTAATAATTTCTGTTTCTGTTTCTGTTTCGGTCTCGGATTCAGTTATCTTTTCGGTGGATTCGCTCTCGGAAATCTCGCTCGTTTCAATGAGAGACGAATCGCCGTCACCTGATTCTACGGGCATCTCACCACAAGACGCGAACAGCGACAACAGCATTAAAAGTGATAAAAACAAGGAAAGTATCTTTGCGTATTTCATAAAAGCCCTCCGTTTTTTAATTATTAAATTAATTTTATCATATAAAAGCGAATTTTGCAATATTTATTTTTAAATTTTTTTCTTTCTTCAAAAACAAGAAAAAACAACCGATATTGTTGACAAAAGGGGTGTTCTTGTGTATAATTAAATCAATAATTAAAGAGGTGACCGATATGAAGATATACAGCTCAATCGCTGAGCTTGTTGGCAAGACGCCAATGCTCGAACTTGTAAATTTTGAGAATAAATACAACTTAAAGGCGAAGATATACGCAAAGCTTGAGCTTTTCAATCCCGCAGGCTCCGTCAAGGACAGAGTTGCAAGAGAGATGATAGAGCAATACGAGCGCGAGGGAAGACTTCACAAGGGAAGCACGATAATTGAGCCCACCTCGGGCAATACGGGTATCGGTCTTGCCGCTATCGCCGCGTCAAAGGGATACAGGACGGTTATCGTTATGCCCGATACTATGTCTGCCGAGAGAAGAATGCTTATGACCGCATACGGAGCCGAGCTCGTTCTGACCGACGGCTCTCTCGGCATGACGGGTGCTATTCAAAAGGCGGAGGAGCTGTCAAAAAGCATACCCGACTCGATAATCGCGGGACAATTCGTAAATCCCTCGAACCCCAACGCGCACTATAAGACCACGGGTCCTGAAATATGGAACGACGCCGACGGAAATATCGACGTCTTCGTAGCCTGCGCGGGTACGGGCGGAACCGTCAGCGGTACGGGAAAATATCTGAAAGAAAAGAATCACGATATCAAGGTCGTAGCGATAGAGCCCGCCGCATCTCCTTATCTCACCGAGGGCAAAGCAGGCGCACACAAGATACAGGGAATCGGCGCAGGCTTCAAGCCCGATATCCTTGACCTTTCGGTTATCGACGAGATAGTTACCGTCACGGACGACGAGGCGTACGGGTGTGCAAGAGAAATAGCAAGGGAGGAAGGACTTCTCGTGGGTATTTCTTCGGGCGCGGCGCTTTGCGCGGCGAAAAAGCTCGCTATGAGAGCCGAGCTTGAGGGCAAAAGGATAGTCGTTATCCTGCCCGATACGGGAGAGAGATATCTCTCGGCGGGAGTATTCTGAAAAATTTGATTTAAGGACTGAAAAACAATGAGAAACGCACAGCTTGCGGACCTGCTTCGTCCGCAGACGATAGACGACATGGCGGGGCAAAAGCACCTCTTTGGTGAGCGCGGAGTTATTCGTCGTATGATGGAGGGTGGAAGAATAACGAATATGATATTCTTCGGGCCTCCCGGCACGGGAAAGACCACCGCGGCTTCGATAATAGCCAAGCAGTCGGGAATGGATTTCTATAAGCTTAACGCTACAAGCGCCTCGACCTCGGACGTTAAGGACGTGCTCAATAGCGCGGGAACGCTCTTCGGCTCAAACGGCACGCTCCTTTATATCGACGAGATACAGTATTTCAATCGTAAGCAACAGCAATCCTTGCTCGAGTACATAGAGGACGGAAGAGTCACTCTTATCGCGTCTACCACCGAAAATCCGCATTTTTACGTCTATAACGCTATAATCTCCCGCTCGTCGCTCTTTGAGTTCAAGCCCGTTGAGCCCGTCGAGTGTACGAAGATGCTCTATAAGGCTCTCGCTTATCTCAACGAGGAAAACGGTACGGATAAAAAAGTATCTCAAGCCACGGCGGAATATATCGCGAGAGCGGCAAGAGGCGACGTGAGGCGTTCGATAGGTCTTTTTGAAAACGCGTTTTTCGCGGCGGACGGAGAGATAACCCCCGAGGACGCCGACGGCTTCAACTACGGTATGGGCAACTATAACGACGACGTGCATTACGATATGCTCGGTTGTCTGCAGAAGTCGATAAGAGGCTCCGATCCCGATGCCGCGGCGTTCTACGTGGCTAAAATGATAGAGCAGGGAGACATAATCTCACTTTGCCGCAGGCTTCAGGTGATCGCGAGCGAGGACGTAGGTCTTGCATATCCCCAAGCGCCCGCAATAGTCAAGGCTTGCTGTGATTCGGCAAGAGAGCTTGGACTTCCCGAGGCGAGAATACCGCTCGGTCACGCGGCGATATTGCTTGCCACCGCGCCAAAGTCCAATACACAGCATTTAGCTATAGACGCGGCTCTCGAGGACGTCAAGGCAGGAAAGGGGAAGACCGTTCCCGTACATCTGCAAAGTCCGCTTTTCAAGGGTTACAAATATCCCCATGATTATCCGAACAGATACGTCGAGCAGCAATATCTTCCCGATGACCTTAAAAACAAAAAATACTACGTCTACGGTGACAATAAGACCGAGAAGGCGGCAGAGGAGTATTGGAAGAAGATAAAGGGTAAATAAAATAGGGCAGTTCAAGGAGAGTCCTTTGAACTGCCAATTTTTATATGTAAGTAGTTATTGTAGTTAAATAAAGGTCTGAGGAGGTATTTCCTCGGTTGTGTTTCCGTCATTCGAAGAACCGTCGCCTTCGCCATCTGCAATGGGACGGGGAGCGAGACTTCTGTAGAATGCCGCGATAGCCGCATGCTTCCACGGGGTTATCCAAAGACTTAAAATTCCAAACGTAAGTATACAGAGAATATTCCAACCGATATAACTGAACTCAAGGCAGAAGAGCCTCCACTTGTTACCTGCCATCATTTCCTTTGAGCGAGTAATGGCATCATTTGCGGACATATTGGGATTTTCAGCGAGTATGTAGGGAGTCATTCTGTAGCTATACGCGGCGATTATGCCTGGGATTATGAAAAGCAAAGTCCACAAGAATGTGTAAAGTGCGCACAGAAGACCGCTGATAATAGCCACAGACCAATGTTTGAAGAAGCCGAAGAGCTGTGAGAATTTTGCTTCCTTGCAGTCTATGATATCAAGGTTGAACTGCGAATATCCAACGTTAACTATACTGCCTATGCAAAACATTGCGAACGATACCGCAATAGCCATCAATACGGCAAATATCAAAAATCCTACTAAACTACCGATCAAAATGGCGGTCGGGCCATCGGCTCCGCCGATGATCC
>JAZSJO010000032.1:0-2800 GCA_045534365.1 Eubacteriales bacterium | reverse complement strand
GTATCCCACGCGGGAATATACTCTCTGCGGCGGATATAAAACCTATAATCGGGGAATCTTTCGCGTATCATAAGCGGGAGCTTGAAAAGATCCTCGCTTCTGTGATAAAGCGAGATCATAAGCGCGGGACGATGCCGCTCTATTGTCGCAAGCGCGCCCGAAATCGCCTCTTTTTCCGCGCCCTCAACGTCAAATTTGATATAATCGACCTTTTCGCCATTCAACGCGTTATCCAGAGAATCTGCCTCGACCTCGACTATCTTTTGAGGCTTATTTACGGCTATTCCGTCAGAGACAAGCGTCGAATTTCTGTTTCCGCTTCCGTCGAATTGCAAAATCTCGCTTCCCGACCACGCCGCCCTCTTGAGCGGTGTTATTTTGAAGCGCTCTTCCCTCTCGGCGTATTCCGAGAGCTTTTTGTGATTTCGTCTGTCGGGCTCGAAGGCAACAGCCTCGCGCAATTCGGGTGCGAAGGGCGCGATCTCGCGCAGAGTGTCACCGTTATAAGCGCCGAGGTCTGCTATCTTTTCGAATTTTTCTGCGGAAAGCAGTTTTTTGTAAACCTCGGAAAAATCCGAATGAGAATTCTTCAAAAATCCGATATCTCCGCTCAATTTGTAGTTGACGATACCGCGATAGATCTCCTTTGATCGCTCGTCGCCCAAAAGATCTTCCACTTTATCTATCTTGTCCCTGTTTTGCTCGTAAAATTCGCAATTGAACAACTCTTCGCCGCAAACGGGCACGTCGGGAGCGTAAAGCTCACATTCATCGGCTATTTTGTAGATGTTTTCAAGCACGTCAGGGAGCGAGGAGGCGAAGGACAGAAGAACTATCATATTTCCCCGTCCGTATTTCTCGCATGCCTCGCTATAAGACAAAACTCTTTTTCCGTGAAAGAGATGACCTCGCACGAATCCGTCGCTGGCGAAAAAGTCACAGACCTCGATCCCGTATTTCTCGCATATCGCAAGGATCTTGTCGGCACCGTTGCCCATACCGTACATCAGTATTTTTTTGTCTGTATCTTTAAGATATGTCCAAAGATCTCGTTTTTTTGGCATAAGCTTTCCCCAAATCGTTGACATTCGGCGGCTTTTGTGATAAAATTAAATCGGACGCCGCCTATATATATTATAACAAAATTCGGCGGCTTTGTAAAGAAAAAATTTTTTTTGGAGGAAATATTATGGACTGCATTTTTTGCAAAATAATCGCGGGTGAAATTCCCTCGTCGAAGGTATACGAGGACGAAAGAGTCTACGCCTTCAAGGACATCAACCCTCAGGCTCCCGTTCACGTGCTTGTAGTGCCTAAGTGCCACATAGAGTCTGCCGATGCGATAAGCGCCGACAACTCTTGCTGTGTCAAAGCGATATTTGAGGCAATACCGAAGGTTGCCGCGGCTTGCGGACTTAAAAACGGCTACAGAGTCATTACCAATGTAGGCGAGGACGACTGTCAGTCTGTCAAGCAAATCCACTTCCATAACCTCGGCGGCTAAAAGCTCCCCGAAAATATGGGCTGATATCCGTTTGTCTATTGACTTCGTCACTTTCCCATGATAGAATTATTATGTAAATTTTTCATAAGAAAGGCTTAAAATTTGGAAACTACTCTTATTATAATGGCGGCGGGTATCGGCTCGCGCTTTGGCGGCGGTATCAAGCAGTTAGCTCCCGTAGGCCCCTCGGGCGAGATAATTATGGATTACTCTATCCACGACGCGCTTGAGGCAGGCTTTAACAAGGTCGTATTTATTATCAGAAAAGACCTTGAAGCCGATTTTAGAGAGATAATCGGCAACAGAATTGAAAAGATATGCCCCTGCGCGTATGCTTTTCAGGAGGTTGAAAATCTCCCGAGCGGATTCAAGAATCCCGAGGGCAGAACGAAGCCCTGGGGTACGGGACACGCAGTTCTCGCCTGCAAGGGCATCGTTGACACCCCCGCCCTCGTTATCAACGCCGACGACTACTACGGCAAGGACGCGTACGTTAAGATGCACGACTATCTGGTAAATCACATGGATACCGAGAAGACCGACGTGCTTGACATCGCAATGCCCGGCTTTATTCTCGGCAATACCCTGTCCGACAACGGCGCGGTTACTCGCGGAGTTTGTACTGTTGACGAGAACGGCAACCTCGCGTCTATCGTCGAGACCTCTAACATCTACAAGGACGGCAATGGTGGCGCGTACGTCGAGGAAAAGAACGGAACGAAGCGCGATATCGATCCCAAAAGCCTCGTGTCTATGAATATGTGGGCGTTCACACCTGCATTCATCGACCGTCTTGAAAGCGGCTTTATCGACTTCCTCGCAGCCGGTAACGCAAAGGAGATGAAGTCCGAGTACCTTCTCCCCACCGTTATCGGCGGTATGCTTGAAAACGGCACGGCAACGGTCAAGGTGCTTAAGACCACGGACAAGTGGTTTGGCGTTACGTACAAGGAGGACAAGGACTACGTTATCGATTCCTTCAAAAAGCTGATCGCCGACGGCGTTTACAGCGAGAGATTGTTTGGATGATATAAAACTTCAAATTTTGATTTATCTAAATGTTTTTACTAACTTTTCTTGTCACCAGCGACAATGAAAACAGCCTGCGCTACGCTTCGGCACGCAAATGCAAGCATTTGCTGTTACAAAAGAAACGCCGCTTAAGAGGAGAAGAAGTCTTCGCGATTGGAGGACTACGCTATCCAATCTGCTCCGACATCCTCCCCTCTTAAGAAATACCCTACCAAAAAAGGTGTTTATTAAATACAACAAGTGAAATTTTGCTTTAAGATATGC
>JAZSJO010000034.1:0-8921 GCA_045534365.1 Eubacteriales bacterium | reverse complement strand
TGCGGGACGTCGAGGCAGGCGAAGCCGTATAGAGATGTCCCCTACGAAAATAAACGATTATGCAATTTTTACCCGTGAAATGATATGGAAGCGCTCAAAGCCGTAGGGGACGGCGCCTCGACGTCCCGCATACGAACGCCTAAATTTTTCGCAACGGCGGGAGCAAGTCCCCGCCCTACAACAAAGTGCATCTCACCGATAAACTGCAATTTCCCCACACGGATTGAACTACTCAAAAACCCTTTCGGCGTCTCTTTTACTTATCCCCTTCACCGCCGCTATCTCCCCGACGGTCGCGGTCTTGATATTGCCTATTCCGCCAAACGCCTTCAGCAATATCTTCGCTTTGGCGTCGCCGATACCCTCTATCTTCGTCAGAGAGGACTTGGTCAAGGTCTTGCGCTTCGCGCCGTCCATTCTCGACACGGTAAATCGGTGTACCTCCTCCTGTATCTTATAGATAAACACGAAAAGCGCGTTCTCTCTTGCTATGCTTATCTCCTCGCTCTCGGTGCAAAGGGCGCGCGTCTTGTGGTAATCGTCCTTGACCATTCCAAAAACTGCTATATCAAGCCCCAGCTCCCGCAAAAGCTCCTTGACCGTGGAGACGTGTCCTCTACCGCCGTCGAGCAATATGAGATCGGGGAGGCAGGAAAACGAGCCGCTCTCGTCGTTAAGATGCGCGAGACGGCGGGATAGCGCCTCTCTCATGCTCTGATAGTCGTCTGCTCCGTCTCGAACCGTGTTTATCTTAAAGGAGCGATAGTCGCTCTTTTTGAATTTCGCGCCCTCGGTAACTATCATTCCCGCGGTTATATGCTCGTGACCGAGGTTTGATATATCGTACGCCTCTATCCTCTCGGGATAGGTCTCAAGGCTCAAAAGCTCGGCGAGGCGCAAAAGTATCTTTTCGTCCTTTTCGGCTTCGTTGCGGTAATTCTTCGCCCTCTCCGCCGCGTTGTCGCGCACCATATCGCAGAGCGTCTTGCCGTCTCCCCTCTCGGGAGTGCGCACGGTGACCTTGCGTCCCGCCCGCTCGGTAAGATATCCGCTTATAAGCTCCGAATCCTCACGCTCAAGCGAGAACGACAAAAGTATGCTCTTGGGTATATATTCCCTGACCTGATAAAGCTCGCAGATGAACGCCGTGATATTCTGCTCGTCGACGATCCTGTCCGCGCCGAAGATATACTCGGATTTGTCGCTGACCGCGCCGTCGCGGATATAGAAGACCGATATGCAGGAGCAGAGGTCGTCGCGGTAAAATCCTATAACATCGTGCTCGGTATCGGACGGCGCGACCACCTTCTGCTTCTGACCGAGGCGGTCAAGCGCGGCTATGGTATCTCTGCACTTCGCCGCCGCCTCGTATCGCTCGCTCTCGGCGTATTCGTACATTTTTTCGGTAAGCGACCGCTTGACCTCGGCGGTTTTTCCGCGAAGCACGTCGGACGCGTATTTTATCTTTTCAAGGTATTCTTGAGCGTCAACGCCGCCCGCGCAAACGCCGCAGCATTTCCCCATCTGATAATAGAGGCAGGGGTGCTCGCGTCCGATATCTCTCGGGAAGCTTCTTTTGCAGGTGGGCAGACCTAACGTGGCGGACAGAGTATTTATGACCGAAAAGACGGTCGACGTGCCCGAATAAGGCCCGAAATATCTTCCGCTCTCGCCACGGCTCCTCGTCATAACGAGTCTTGGATAAAGCTCGTCGGTTATTTTTATATAGGGGTAGGATTTCGCGTCCTTGAGTCTGATATTGTATTTGGGAGAATACTGCTTTATAAGCGTATTTTCAAGAGAGAGCGCCTCTATCTCTGTGTCGCAGACGTAATAGTCGAAATCCTTGACCGCTCTGACCATTCTGTCGGTCTTGACACTCTTCTCGCTATTTTGAAAATACTGCGACACGCGGTTTTTAAGCTTTCGTGATTTTCCAACGTAGATAACGCTTCCCGCGGCGTTCTTCATAATATAGACGCCTGGGCGAAGAGGCAGAGTATTTGCCTTTTCAAGCAGCTTTTTCATTTCTTCTTCCTTGACGGGCATTCTTTCTTCCTCCTTCGGTTTTTATCTTTATATTCAAACGCAAAAGCGCGGAGCAGTCCTATCTATGACTGAACTCCGCGCTTTCATAATACGGCTATTATTCGTTAAATCCTGAATTGACAAGAGACACGAGACCGTCAAGTGCCATATCCTCGTCCTGACCGTCCGCGATAAGCTTAACAGTCATTCCCTTTGCGATTCCGAGAGACAGAACGCCGAGAAGGCTCTTGGCGTTTATCTTTCTATCATCTTTTTCAATATGTATAGTACACTTATAACAATTAGCCTTCTGGATAAAGAACGTAGCAGGGCGGGCGTGGAGACCGCTTGAATTTGTTATGACTACTTCACGGGTTTTCATTAAATCTTACTCCTGTTATATGTAGGTTATTGTTTAAATTTTGGTGTCAAAAACAAGACCGACACAAAATCGGCTATAATTAGTATATCAAAAAATTGCAAGAAAATCAAGGGACAATTTTGTATATTTTTTACCTGTATTTCGCGCTGATTTATGGCAAAATGTACAATAAATTTGCAAAATCGTCAACAAAATGCCCTTATTCCTCGACTATGGTAATATTTACCACCTTAAGAGTAAACACCGCTTTATCGGTGTAGACCTCGATAACGCTGCCCTCGACGAAATTCGTATCCTCAATGGAATAGTAATTTCCGCTCTTTACTCTCACGGTCTCGATGTTGAGTCTTATCGTTCCGCCAAGCTTTATCTTCTCGTAGGGCGTCGAGGCTCCATTCGGCTCTGCCGCGGAGCTTTCGGTCTCGTAAGCAGACTCGTCAGACTCGTCATCGCTCTCAGGCTCGGTGTCTGTATCCGCGCTGCCCGTCTCGTTCTCGCCCGCGTTCAGCTGAGGAATATCAAGCTCGCCGTCGCCCGCAAAGGTGGGTATATCGGAGACGATACCGTAGACCGCGCCTCTCTCGCCGTCCTCGCCCGCGTAAAGATAGCCCAGAAGCTTACCGTCGGCGGCAAAATAGACCGCGTCACCCTCGGAGAGATGATCGAGCAGGCTGTCGTATTCCTCCTCGCACTCGAACTCCATTACGTACTTGATCTCGTTTCTGTGCGACTCGTCGGCAACTCCGACGTATATTCTGTACGCAAATGTGAAAAGCAGACAAACTATCAGTATAATAACTATTACGTCAAAGGGATTTATCTTTCTTTTTTCTTTAACCTTGCGATTCATATCAATTCTCTCCCTCCTCTGCTGATGCGGTATCCTCAAGCTCGGCGGGAACGGGAGTCACGGTCTCGGTCTCCTCGCGAAGCTCGACCACCGTACCCTCGACGACTCTGCCGTCTATTCGGAGCGAATACTCGCTTCCCACCGCTATTTTACAGTCGCCCACGGTATATCCCTCGCCCGACTTATACTTGACCGAGGCGTTGACCTTGAGGACGAGATATCTGCCCGCATCGGTCGAGCCGACCACGCCGACCTCCGTCACCTTGCCAAAATAGAGAGTATTCCCGTCAACGTCGTAGTAAAGCTCCTTATTTCTCATCGTACGGAACGCGTCCTCGTCCTCTACGCAGGGCGAGACGAATATATACTCAAGCTCTATACCCTCGTAATCGTCGGTGTAGTATCTGAACAGGAAATACGCGCCCGCCATGATTCCCGCAAAGAGAGCAAGGATCATGATACCTATAATTATATCCACGAAGATCGGAAGCCTTCTTTTCACCGACAAGCGCGCGCTTCTCGCGCTTCCGAAGCTGCCTATTCTCGCGCCGACCGATTCGATCACCACGTTTTGCGAGCCTCCGAACGATTTTTCGGCGTCTGCGCGCTTCAGATCATTTCTGTTATCTGCCATATTTACGACCATTCCTTTCCAAAACAATTTGGAGCTTTTTGTACCCGCAAGGCACAAAAGGCGCGCTTGAAAGCCTGCTTTCAAGCTTCCTTTTAATCATAGAATCTCATCTCAACGTCGGTTGCGTGAGCCTCGTTTTCAAATTCGGTAAGCTTTCGCTCCTCGCGTCCTCTTCCCTCTCTTACGTAAGCCGAAAGAAGACCTGCCATCGCCCAGAACAGATAGAGCATTCTCACGTCGCTCCACAGGCAGCTCACGCCTCCGAAGATAAGAGAGGTAAAGACTCCGCAGAAGAGCGCGAGAGTCTCGACTCTCCGATTCTTTTCACGGGATATTATCATAACGCCCACGCTGTTTTTGAAAAGCACGAGCATCAGTATCACGAAGGTCAGAGCGCCTCCGACGCCCGACCAGCAGATGACCTGAAGAATAAACGCTCCGGGTGAGCTGACTCCGCCCGAGACGGCGGTCGCGTACGCGGGGTAGACCGAATCAAAGGCGTGCTGTCCCGCTCCGATACCCATAAGATTTCCGTCGAGCAGCATATCGACCGCGCTCTTTACCGCTCCTATATAGGAGTCTCCCTCCGAAAATCCGAGAGGAAGCAGACCTTCCAATATCTTGCCGATATCCGAGATGCCGAGCCGCGTCGATATATACGGGAAAAGTATCGCGAGGATTCCTATCGGGATCGCCGCAAATATCAGCGCGGTAAGCGACCTGTGGCTATAGATCAGCCAGAACAGGAAGAACTCGATAACTATCGCTATTAAAGCCTCGTACGTGCCGTAAACGTAGGTTGAGGCAAAGGTGAGCGCGATCATTATAAGCACGACGGCGACGCTCTTCATATTTTTACATTTTGCCGCCCAAGAGAAGACCAGAGGCGCTACGAGCACCGCAAGGACTCCGAAGACCTCCGCGCTGTCTGCTATATAAATGATATTATTTTCAAAAATAGGGCTTACGTCCTCGCGGATAGAATACATTACCCCGTCGGCTATTCCGTTGTAAAACATATTCCAGAGTCCCGCAAGGGCGAGAGAGATAAACGAAACGGTAAGTATTCTGATAAAGGTATTAAGTCTCTTTTCACCGCGGACGAGGTTATAGGTAAGGAAGAAGCCGCCTATGATGACGACCACCGATACAAGTCCTTCCCTGAAGGTCACGGCTCCTCCGTGAGAGAAGATGCTCGCCGCCAGAACGAAGCCGCAGAAGATAAACGCAAGGATAGCCTCGCCCGACAGAGAGACCGTCCTCTGCCTCTTGGCAAGCTTACTGATATACGACACCGCCGTTACGAGTATCATTATGACGAGAACGAGGTCTGCCGCCCTGCTGAATTGCAGAAACGGAGCCGCCGCCACGGTCATAACTACGCCCGATTCGGGATTTGCCGAGATCAGGCACACCGCCACGATAATTCCGAAGATCGCGGGCAGATACGACGAATGCAAAAAATAGCTGAATATTCCGAACAGCACCGCGACGATAGCCGACATAAACATATATTCCGTGCCGCCCAAATGCTTTCGCGAGCGCATCTTTTCCTCGGGGATACCCAAGAGAGAGCGCGCTATCCAACGCATTATCGCGCTTTCGGATATAAGCTCGACCGCAGGTCTTGACGACGCGAGCGCGGGAATGGCGCAGAGCGCGATCATCACGGCGGTAATAAGCGTCGACACGCCGTGGTCGTTCTTTCCGTTAAGAGCTAAGGTGAGGTAGTAGATAAAGACCGCCGTCAAGCCGTAGACCACGAAAAAGATAGCGTAAACGTTCAAAGCAAGGGAGGCGAAAAACCGACGCAATTCCGTCATCGCCCGCAGCGCGCCGCTCTTTTCGACTATCGAGCCTGCGTAGCTCTCGTTTTTCTTTTCCTTCGCGCTCTTTTCCAGAAGGCTCTCGCAACGGCTTCCCTTATAAAGCCCTTTATTCGACGAGAACATATTTCCGATTCCTCCGTTGACGAAGAGCGAATAGAGGAACGAGCTGAAGGCGTCGACTATCCTCCAGACGACGGGGCGCGAGCGTTTTTTCGTTTTATTCTTTTGTACGGACACGTCATCTACCTCCTTTCTTGATCGTTGTGTTTTTGATATTATTTTGACACCGTTACGTAATACGGCGGGCGGATTTTGATTTGTCGAACTCTTGTCAACGTCCTTTTTGAAAGTTTTTACGTCGCTTTTTTCAAAAAGCGACCGCCGATCCAACGCGCGTAGCGTTGGTCGCCGCGCGCACGCGGCGAAATCCCCTTTTGGCGCTTTTCTTTTGTTAGCTTTTCTTTTGCGCCTGCTTCGCCAAAAGAAAAGCGGAGAACGATTTAAATAAGCCTTTGTAGAGAAAGAAAACCTCACGCTTGTATATTTCACTTTCTATGCAAAGGTATATTTAAAACGCTTGTTTTGCGGGACGTCGAGGCAGGCGAACGCCTGAATTTTTCGCAACGGCGGGAGCAAGCCCCCGCCCTACAACAAAGTTCATCTCACCGATAAGGCGCAATTTATCCGCCTCGCTTATTCTCCAAAAGATCGGGACGGTTTTCCTCGGTCAATCTTCTCGCCGTTTCGTCTCTCCACCTGTCGATATTTGCGTGATGTCCCGAAATCAGCACGTCGGGCACTCTGACGCCGTGAAACTCGTACGGTCTCGTATATTGAGGGTATTCAAGCATTCCCGAGGAAATGCTCTCCTTTTCGTAGCACTCGGGGTCGGACAAAACGCCGGGCAGAAGCCTCGATACGCAATCCACGAGTATCGTTGCGGGTATCTCACCGCCCGTCAGGACGAAATCTCCGATAGATATCTCCTCGTCGACTATCTCGTCGATGATGCGGCGGTCAACTCCCTCGTAGTGTCCGCAAAGTATTATTATATTGTCATACTCCGCCAGCTCCTCGACCTTTTTCTGATTCAGCACCTTTCCCGCGGGCGACATATAGATCACTCTTCGCTTTTCCGCCACAAAGCCCGCCGCCCTTTGCTCCTCAAGAATGGCGGAATAACAATTATATATGGGAGGAGCCATCATAAGCATTCCCTTGCCGCCGCCGTAGGGCGTGTCGTCGACTCTGCGGTGCTTGTCCTCGCTATAGTCGCGGATATTATACGTATTTATCTCGACCGAGCCGCTCTTCTGCGCTCTGCCGATTATGCTCTCGCCCAAGACCGTTCTCACAAGGTCGGGAAAGAGCGTCATTATATCAAATCTCATTTTCGGTATTCCTCTTGGCTCAATCGTCGGTCAGAAGCCCGGGGATAGTTTCAACGAAAATACCTTTTTCAAGGTCTACTCTCTTAACGAACTCCTCCACGACGGGCATCATTCTCTCGCCGCGCTCGGTCTTGATAACGTAGATATCCGACGCGCCGCGGTTGATAACGTCCCTTATCTCGCCGTAGACCTTGCCGCTTATATTATCAATGATAGGCATACCGATAAGGTCGGCGATAAAATAATCGCCCTCCTCAAGCTCAAAATCCTCTCTTGAGGCGTAAAGCATAGTTCCCTTCATTGCCGCCGCCTTGTCCATATCGTCAACGCCCTCGAGCGTCGCTAAAACGAACTGCTTGAAGACCGACGCGTGAAGCACCTTTATCTCACGGTATCTGCCGCCCTCAAGGACGAAAACTCTCTCAAGAGCCGCCAGCACCTCGGGGCTGTCGCAGAGAGACTCGAGCTTGACGTCGCCCTTGACGCCGTGCGTATTTATTATTTTAGCGCATTCAAGATACTGCTTTTTTTTCATTTTTATCTCCAAAACATAATTTTACAGGATAATTATATCACATAAAATTCAAAAATGCAAGTAAAACGCGAAAATTTAGCAATATTACGGGCAAAAATTCAGGCAGAATAAAAAAATTTACAAATATCGGGTTGACAACGAGCCGTTTAACAAGTAAAATAAATGGGTATGAAAATATTTCCAAGAAAGGAAGAAAAATTATGAATACAGCACTTTTTCTCACCGAAAACGCAGGCGCGACAGGCGGCGGTAACATGATCGTTACCCTTATAATGCTCGCAGTGGTTTTCGTGGTCTTCTATTTCTTCGGCATCCGTCCTCAGAAGAAGCAGGAGAAGGAACAGGCAACTATGAGAAACAACCTTCAGGTCGGTGACGAGATAACCACCATCGGAGGAATAATCGGCAAGGTCGTCAGCATCAAGGACGAGACCTGCGTTATCGAGACCAGCCGCGACGGCACGAAGATACGCATTCTCAAGTCCTCGGTCGCTCGCGTTGACGTCAAAGCGGAAGACAGCGTTGACTGATAACTGCTCTTGTAATAAAAACGCCTCACTTAGCATATATTTTTGATAAAATATATGTTAAACGGAGGCGTTTTTATTATGACGAAAAATCAAAGGAACGGAGGCTTGCCGCTCTCGCGCCGAGTCTCCGCCGTGCAAGCCGTCAGGCAGGAAACCGACGAAGGGCTTTTGTCGTTGGCTTTCAGATCCTCGCTTTTCGGGCTCATAGCCTGGGGGATCTCGGGGATCGTTCTGATAAGCGCGGCGACTGCTATCGCCTACGCCAATCCCGATCCCATAGCCTTGATACCGCCGCTTTCCCTGATAGCAACTCTTATCTCGGGCTTCGCGGGCGGCTTTGCGAGCGCAAAGAGGGCGAAGGAATCTCCCGTGGTCTGCGGGATTATTTTCGGCGGAATGATGACTCTTCTGATGATCGCTTCTTCCTTTATTCTCAGAAGCGCGCCCTCGTCAAGCCTTGAATTTTGGCAGTCGGCACTGCTTCACGGCGCGGCGGTGCTCTTCTCTCTTCTCGGCGCGCTCGCGGGCAACGCGAAAAGGAAGATGAACAAGAAAAGAAGGTTTGGGTGATAAATTGCAGTTTATCTAATTCTTTTTTTACGTTCATTTTCTGCCCCCGTCGGCAGGAAAATTGCCTACGCTGCGCTTCGGCTCGCAAATGCGAGCATTTGCTCTCCCAAAAGAACGCCGCTTAAAGAGGGGAGAAAAAGATCTCCCCTCTTTAAGAAAACTCCCCACCTTA
>JAZSJO010000068.1:0-13221 GCA_045534365.1 Eubacteriales bacterium | reverse complement strand
ATGAATCTACGCGAGGTTGAGGTAGGAAAAGAATATATCATCAAGGCTATCGAGACCGATGATGAGGAGCTTGATGCCTTTCTCTTCTCTCTTGGTTGCTATAGCGGCGAGCCGATAACCGTCGTTTCACGTCGCGGAAGCAGCTGCACCGTATCCATCAAGGACGGAAGATACAAAATCGACAACCCGCTTGCAGAGGCGATAATCGTATGATTTCCCGAAAAATAATCCTCGGATTATTTTTTTACCCAAGCGTTAGCCTTTGCTAACTTTTGTTAGCAGAGACTTACTTAGTATTTTAAAGGTCGGACGGAAAGCCGATCGATAAATAAATCTTTCATTTAACAAGGAGCAATACAAATGAGAATCGCACTTGCGGGCAACCCCAACAGCGGCAAGACAACGATGTATAACGCCCTTACGGGAAGCAACGAAAAGGTTGGAAACTGGGCAGGCGTTACCGTAGACAAAAAAGAACATCCTATTAAAAAAAGCTTGTTTAGCGGCTCTGAAGAGCTTATCGCGGTAGACCTTCCCGGAGCTTACTCGATGTCTCCCTTCACCAGCGAGGAGAGCGTTACAAGCTCCTATGTCAAGAATGAAAATCCAGATGCCATAATCAACATTGTGGACGCGACTAACCTGAGCCGAAGCCTTTTCTTCACGACACAGCTTCTGGAGCTTGGTATCCCCGTCGTCATCGCGCTCAACAAAGCTGACGTTAACAAAAAAAAGGAGACGAGAATAGACGTCAAGGCTCTCTCCGAGAAGCTCGGATGTCCCGTAGTAGACACCACGTCAACAACTGGTTACGGTCTTGAAAAGGTAGTTGAAGCGGCAGTAGCCGTGATCGGAAAGAATCAGAAAGTCCCTTTCCTTCAGGCGAACGTCGATCTGACGGACAGAAAAGCCGTTGAAGCGGCTGACAGAAAGCGCTTCGAATTTGTAAATAACATAGTAAAGTCGGTTGAAAGCCGCAAGGTGCTGACGAAAAACAGAAACGCGCAGGATAAGATCGACGCGTTCCTAACAAACAAATGGCTCGGCATTCCAATCTTTGCGCTCGTAATGTTCCTTGTATTCCAGATATCGCAATCCTGGCTCGGCGCGTGGATCGCCGAGGGATATATATTCAACGAGGGTGAGGCTAACGAGCTTATTATCCCCGGTCTCGTAACTCTCATCGGGTGGTTTGGAGATTGGGTGGCAGGCCTTATGGTTAATGCTAATCCTCTTCTCGCATCCATCGTCGTTGACGGCATTATCGGCGGTGTAGGCGCAGTCGTCGGCTTCCTGCCCCTCGTTATGGTCATGTATTTCCTCATAGCGCTCCTTGAGGATTGCGGTTATATGGCTCGCGCGACCGTCGTGCTTGATCCCATTTTCAAAAAGGTCGGTCTTTCGGGCAAATCTGTAATTCCCTTCGTTATCGGCACAGGTTGCGCCGTTCCCGGAGTTAGGGCTTGCCGTACCATCAGAAACGAGCGCGAGTGCCGCGCGACAGCTCTGCTTGCTCCCTTTATGCCTTGCGGAGCAAAGCTTCCCGTCATCGGACTTTTTGCGGGTGCGTTTTTCGGTGAAGCCGCTTGGGTTGGTACTTTGATGTATTTTGTCGGTATCTTTATCATTCTTATTGCCGCGCTCCTCATAAACAAGCTTACGGGCAACAGAAAGAAGTCTTTCTTTATTATGGAGCTTCCCGAATACAAAGTGCCTTCCTTTGCAAAAGCGTTTGCCTCTATGTGTCAGCGCGGTTGGTCTTTTATCGTAAAAGCGGGAACGATTATTCTTATTTGTAATTTTATCGTTCATCTTATGCAGAGCTTCGGATGGAATCTGCAGCCCGTTGAAGATGCGACAAACTCTATACTTGCGGCTATCGCAACTCCCTTTGCATACGTATTTGCTCCTATTATCGGTTACGTTTCGTGGCAGCTTGCGGCCGCAACTATCACGGGCTTTATCGCAAAGGAAAACGTCGTCGGAACTCTTGCGGTATGCTTTGCGATCTCCAATCTCGGAGACGGAGCAAACGCCGCCGAAACGGCACTTGCTTTCGGTACGGGAAGCGGTTCTGCTATGGTAGCCGTTGCGGGGCTTGCGTATCTTATGTTCAATCTCTTCTCCCCTCCCTGCTTTGCGGCTATCGGAGCGATGAATTCCGAGATGAAGAGTGCAAAGTGGCTTTGGGCAGGCATCGGACTTCAGCTTGCCGTCGGTTACTCGATAGGCTTCCTTACCTTCTTCTTTGGCACTCTCTTTACCACCCGTGATTTCGGCTCCCCTTGGATGCCTATGGTTGGTTGGGCTATCGTTGCGGCTATCGCCCTTATCCTTACCGTTCTGATCATCAGAAAGAACAAGGAGCTTAAGGCAGAATATATCCTTAAGAGCGCGTCCTCCAAGAAGGAGACCTTGAACGTTTAATTACTCACATTTCGCCAAACGGCAGAAAGGAAAGGCTATGGGATTTACCGATATTATCGTTATCGCCGTGATCATACTTATCGTAGGCGGCGCTACCGCTTACGTCATCAGAGCAAAAAAGCGCGGACAGAAGTGTATCGGCTGTCCCGATTCCAAGATCTGCGCGGCAAACGGTAAGACGTCCTGCTCGGGTAGCTGCGCTTCCTGCAACGGATGTCATTCCAACGACTAATAATCAACTAAAAAACGACTGTCTTTGAAAGACGGTCGTTTTTGATATTGTAAACAATTTTCAAAAATTAGCGCGCAATTATTGAAAAAAGTAAGCTTTGATGTTAAAATATAAAAGGCAAATAACCTTTATAAAGGAGAATATATGATAACCTACGAACAGATAAAAAACGATCCCGCGATAAGAGTCTACGTCAAGCAAGCCGACGCATCCCTCAAAGCTCTCGGCTTTACCGAGCATAGCTTTGCTCACGTAACGAGGGTTGCAGAGGTTGCGGGAAATATTCTTACTTCCCTCTCTTTCCCCGAAAGGACGGTCGAGCTTGCCAAGATAGCGGGATTTCTGCACGACATTGGAAATCTCGTCAACCGAGTCGACCACTCGCAAAGCGGAGCTATAATCGCCTTCCGTATTCTTGACAAGATGGGCATGGATCCCGAGGAGATATCCGTCATCGTCAGCGCAATAGGTAATCACGACGAGGGCACGGGCGTTCCCGTAGACGCGGTCGCCGCTACGCTTATTCTTGCCGACAAATCCGACGTTCGCCGCTCGCGCGTTCGCAGTAAGGACTCGATCGCAACAGACATACACGACAGCGTAAACTATTCGGTAACAGACTCAAGGCTCGATATTAACGATTCGCTTATTTGTCTGAACCTTACTATCGATACCACCGTAAGCTCCGTTATGGATTACTTTGAGATATTCCTCGGACGTATGATCCTTTGCCGTAAGGCCGCCGAAAAGCTCGGTCTTCACTTCAAGCTTATTATCAACGGTCAGCAGCTTCTTTGATTTAAATTACATGATAACAAAAATCCCGTGTGAATCATCACACGGGATAATTTTTTATTTGAAAGAATTACTGTTAAGGACGAGTGAGCTGTAAAGGAAAAGCACGTCCGTACCCTCAAAATCAATGAAGTTTTCAAGAATCTGAGGCGCGATATATCTTATATCCACTACGTAAACGCTCTTATATCCCTGAGCAAGTAAGGGAGAGATGCTCGAACCGAAGGAATCGCGGAAGACTACGAGAGTCTTATCGGTCTCGGCCTTGGGATTGTCGATCCTGAGAAGCGCGCGAGTTCCCGAAAGGAAGAACTCATACGCGTCGCTTCCGTTAAGCTTGTCGAAATTATAGACGGTGGTATATCTGTTTGCTTCATAATCAAATACTCTGAAGGAATCGATCACTTCGTTCGTAAGATAAACGAGATCGTCGGGATCGGGCTGGAGCGCGCTCTGGCCGTAATAAACTCCCTTGAAATCTCCGAGATCATTCTCGGTATATCCGTCGGGAAGTCTGTCTGCAAATCCCATTACCTCTGCAAGCTTTTCAACCACTCCGAGTATCTTATCCTGAGACCAATGAGTATCGGTTCTGTAATAGTCTTCAAGCTCAAGCTCTCCAAAAAGATCAATATATTCCATCTCGGGAAGAGCCGCCTGCACCTTGTTTACGAGCATTTCGTAATCAGGAGAGATATATCCGTAATCCTTACCGAAGAAATATCCCTTTTCAGGAACTATGGCAACGTACGCGTTGTCCACCTTGTCCTTGAGTATCGTATTATATATATTGGCAAGCTTTTTGTTGGAGTTATCAATAAGCTTTTGGTTGAAATCTCCCTCGACCTTACTGATATAACCGTCCTTTAATGCAAGACCGTTGTTCTCTTTCAGTCCAAGAACTTTATACTGGAAATTAGCTTTAAGTCCGCGGAAAAACTCACGGAAAGGAAACTGGTCGACGGAATAGTCTTCAAACTCATCTATTACGGTCTTATCGACTACTCCCTCCCAGGTTATCTCGTCGGGAAATTGAGCAAGAGGTCTGCGCTCCGCGGTAGACGTCTCCTGCGGATTGAGATAGCAGACGGCGCACATAACCACGAAAAACGCAATAAATACGACGAATACAGAGGTGACAACTATATTTTTTATTCTGTTCATATAATTCTACCTCCTATCAGAATCTGAAATAAAGGAACGGGCTGAAGGAGCCGTCTACGAAATACGAGGTTACTATAAGAAGCATAGCAACCACGAACACAGGCTCAAGAATGCTTATTATCGTGTTACCTGCCTTCGTCTCCTTGATCTTAAGAACGATAGTCTTAACGAGAGGAGTAGCACCTATAACAGCCATTACAAATACGAGCGAGTAGCTTGCGAGATAGTAGCCTGTTTCGCTTGTCCAGAAAGGAAGTCCACCCGCGCCGAACATAGAGCCTATATCGGTGATAGCGCCTGACATACCGTTTGCGCTGAATATCACGAAGCTCACAAGTATCGCCACTAAAACGTAGATATGCGAGAATATTTTCGGTATCTTCTCAAAGAATTTGCTTAAGAAGAACTTTTCAAGCATCAAAAAGAGCGCGAAGAAGAGTCCCCAGATGATAAACGTCCAGTCCGCGCCGTGCCAGAAGCCCGTGAGGAACCAAACGACGAGAGTATTGAAGAGCCAACGCCACTTTGATACTCTGTTACCGCCAAGCGGGATATATACGTAATCTCTGAACCAGGTTCCAAGAGACATATGCCATCTTCTCCAGAACTCCGCGATGCTCTTGGATATAAAGGGATAGTTGAAGTTTTCAAGGAATCTGAAGCCGAATATGCGTCCAAGACCGATCGCCATATCGGAATATCCCGAAAAGTCGAAATAGAGCTGGAGCGAAACCGCGATAGCGTAGATCCAATAGAAAACTACGGATTTATCATCCGACGCCGCAAAAGAGCGAATAAACGCCCCCATAGTATCGGCTATAAGCACCTTCTTCGAAAGACCTATAACGAATCTCGTAACGCCGCTGCCAAAGTTCTCAAACGTATGCTTTCTTTCGGTAAGGTCCTCTTCAACGGTGGTATATCTTACGATAGGTCCCGCTATTAACTGCGGGAAGAGAGAGACGTAGGTAGCAAGTCTTATAAAGCTCTTCTGCACCTTTGCGTTTCCGCGATAGACGTCTATAGTATAGCTGAGTATCTGGAAGGTATAGAAGCTGATACCGATAGGAAGCGCAAGACCGAGAAGGTCTATCTGCGCGCCCAAGAGTGCGTTGACGTTGCTTATAAAGAAATCTGAATATTTAAAGAATCCGAGCGAACCCAAGCTCACAATTACGCTTATCCAAAGAAATATCTTTGACCATACGGTATTACGGAATCTATCGATAAGCAGACCCATAACATAGTTTACTATTATGGTTCCAATCATCAAAAACGTATATATCGGTTCTCCGTAAAAATAGAAGAAAAGACTCGCGATAAGGAGCACGAAGTTTTTGGATTCAAAATAGATCCATTCACCTGTTTTTTTCTTGAACACTCTGAACTTGAAGGGTACTATGAAGTAGATCAGAAGCACCGCCGCAAGAAAATAGTATAAAAAGCTGATACTTGAGAAAAGCAGGACTATCCCTCCCTTTTTGTATTTTTCAAATCATAAAGTTATGGAGCAAGGTCAATAGAACCCTGCTCCATAAAGCTGTTCTATGGTGTTTTTAAAAAATTATACCTGTTTTCGCTTCAGATTATTCTGCAAGAGGTGCAGAGGTGTCAACGATAGCGATAACACTGGAGTTGAACGCACCGTAAACGGTCTCGTACATACCACCCATATTGAAGGAGTAATCCATCCAATTTGCCATATCCATACCGTCGTAATTGTTTACAACGTAAACAATAACAGAGCTATCGCCGTTCTTTGCAACGATACCTGCAGCGGTATCGTAGCCGTCAACTCCGAATGTGAAGTTATCGTAGATGCCTTCGTTATATACTGTTACTTCGGTCTCGTAAGTAAACGCTGCGTTCTGAGCGAGCTGGTTGCAGATCTCCTCTGCGGAGATGCCGTAGTTATCGGTAAGTATCTCAACGTAGTTGTTCCAGATGCTCTCCTCGAAGGAATCAGCCTCGAGAGTAGCGGGCTCAACGATCTCGGGAATACCGGAGATTGCGTAGGGAGCCTCGATGGGGCACATGATCATAAATACAGTGTTGCCGATAGCGTCGATAATAGTCATATCTGCAATAGTGCAGCCATTCCATCTGGGGTCCTTGTTGCCGTCAAGCATTTCAACGAAAGCATCAACGTCTGCGCCTTCAGCGAGGTCGAATACGTAGCCGATGAAAGCAACGCCCATCATTCCGGAGCCGAACAACGCGCCGGTCTCGTAACCGCTGATAAGTACCTCTTCACCGTTCTCATTCTCATAAATGAAGCCCTGAAGGTACATATCCTCGGTAACCTCAAAGGTCATAGGCATCTGTATAGCGTTTACAAGATTGCTGTTGAAAATTGCTTCGATTACCTGAGCGGAGGTAGCGTCTGCGTTAGCGGTCTTTACCTCAACGAACTTCTGCCAGAAATAGTAGCCGAGAGTCGTTGTGGGATCCTCGTATCTGAGCTCGGTGTTGGGAGCGATGATAGCGGGGAGCTGAACGGTCTGCTCGTTTTCTACGTTGTTAGTCTCGTTATTTGCATCGGTGGTGTTTTCCTCGTTGCCGTTATTACAAGCAACGAAGCTGAAGAGCATCAAGGATGCAAGGATAAGTGCAAGGATCTTTTTCATTGTAGATTCTCTCTTTCTTTTTTGTTTTTTAATTTATCTTGAGGTCACTCACGACCCCTCTGCTTATAATACAGACAAATCGTGAAAAGGTGACCGCATTTTCAAAAAAATTTTTAATTATTCTATTCCTATCAGGATATCTGCTATTCTCCAGTTGCCGTCATCATCATAAATAAGACGGAAACTCATCTCCTCGGAGATAATATCCATATAGAAATTAAGCGTTTCGGTGTCATAGAAGAGGATGTCGGCTTCAAGCTCGCTCATTATAGTTTCGAGCGGAAACTCTTCGGACTTTCCTTCGATCTGCGTTACCGTGAGACTTACCAAACCGCGATACAGCGCGCCTGCCTCAGCGTCCTCTGATTCAACGTCTGCAAAGCGAAGCGAATTCACGCTTCCCTTTACGATCAACCAATCCCCTGCCTGGTCGCCTTCAAGCGTATACGACGCAACACCGGGGGTATGCACGTTGCTCGTGTCAAGCTCCACGACGCTTCTTCCGTCAGGGGAAGCAGGAGTGGTAACACCCTGTCTTGCTACGACAAAGCCGATGCAGAACACGAGAGCGAAGGCGCAAAGCGCACTCGCCAGTCTCATTCCTCTTGAGAACGCGGGAGAAAAGCTTCTTCTCTCTTCTCGTCTCTCTTTTTCTTTTCTCATTTTTGCGAGCGTTTCGCTCACAAGCTCCTCGCGAGGCTGTATCCTGCCAAGAGCCGCCTTCAATTCTTTCTTTTTCATATATAAACGGATTCCTTTCATCCCGTAATGATCGTGCTTACAATATGAAGGCGCCGAATAAGGTCTTAATTCCACGTGCCTTATTCGGCGTCATCATCCGCCAACTCCAATTTAAGCTTTTGTCTTGCTCTCGACAATCGCTTTTTGATATTCACCTCGGAGGTTTGCAGAATCTGCGAAATCTCACGAATGGACATATCCTCATAATAATATAACAAAACCACCTCGCGCATATTCTGCGGCAATTTAAGCACCTGCGCGTAAACGTCAGGCCCGTCACCGAGTTCACACATCTCGGCTGTCTCATCGGGTATCTGCGAGATTATCGCATCGTCCAATGAGTCGACGTTTTTGCGCCATGGCGCTGTAAAATGCGAGTTACAGCAATTCACCGTCACTCTTATGAGCCACGCCTTGCGGTGCTCCTCGCTGCCAAACGGCTTTTCGTTCAGGCAGAGCTTCAAAAAGACCTCCTGAAAGATGTCGTCGGCATCGTGTGACGATTGTGTTTTCGTTAATGCGATACGGTAGACCATAGGCGAATAATATCTCACCACCTCGTCGGTCACTTCCATAGGAAGCAACGGAGGCTGCTGCTTTGGCGAGAGATCACTCGTATATTCGTCTTTTTCGTAAGGATTATCAAACGAGTTTGTACGTTCCATTCTGTGTTCCTTCACTTATAATACAAAATCAGATCGAAAAGGTGACCGAATTTTCAAAAAAATTTTTCTTTAATTATTTCCGTCGGTTAAATCGGGCATTTGCCTACATTATATAATTATAACACATAAACGTCTTTTACACAAGTAGCTTTCGATATTTTTATCTTAAATAAATTTATACTTCATAATTTATTGATTTATATTGAAAAATCAATATAAATGTGATACAATTAACTTATATATTATTTGTTTAAGTATTAATTGCTGTTTGGAGAACAAAAATGAAGCTTGTAAAAATATTTGAAAGTGAAAAGCCACGTCTTTCCTTCGAGGTCTTCCCTCCCAAGACGACCACGGCGTTCGAAAACGTCAAAAGCGCTACCGAGCAGATAGCAAGACTTAAGCCCTCGTTCATGAGCGTTACCTACGGCGCGGGAGGCGGCACGAGCCTATATACGCTTGATATAGCAAAAAATATCAAGGCTCAATACGGCGTTCCGACTCTGGCGCATCTTACCTGCGTTTCCTCCACGAAGGAGACCGTTCATTCTATGATAGAAAGCATAAGGGCGGCAGGAATCGAAAACGTAATGGCTCTCCGAGGCGACGTGCCTGCTGATATGCAGAATGATGACAGAAGTAATTGGACGTACCGTCACGCGATCGACCTAATTCGCGAGCTGAAGGAGTACAGTCCCGATTTCTGTATCGGAGGCGCGTGCTACCCCGAGATACATCCCGAGAGCGCAAATCAAAAGGAAGATATAAAATATCTTAAGGAAAAGGTAGACGCAGGCTGTGAATTTCTTACCACGCAGATGTTCTTTGACAACAATCTGCTCTATAATTTCCTTTATAAGATACGCGAGGCTGGTATCGCCGTCCCGATAATCCCGGGAATCATGCCTATCACAAACGCAAATCAGGTATCTCGCGCAATAAAGCTTTCGGGCTCGTTTATGCCACAGAGATTCAAGTCTCTCGTTGACAAATTCGGCTCCGATCCCGAGGCTATGAAGCAGGCGGGTATCGCATACGCCACAGATCAGATAATCGACCTTTATGCAAACGGCATCACTAACGTTCACGTTTACTCTATGAACAAGCCCGACGTTGCGGAGAAGATACAGAGCAATCTGTCGTCAATTATCGGAAAATGAGCGCGATTTTGGTAAAGGAATTCTCCGCGCCCGAGATATCGAGGCGTGAGATACTGCGCTACATGGGATGCAAGGAGAGTAACGACGATACCGACTCTCTTATAGATCGCGGACTTGGTTTGATCCTCAAAAAGCTCTGCTACAAGGTCTGCTTTTGCGAATTTCCGATCGCTTTCGGAGAAAAAAAGATAGATTTAGGCTTTGCCGTGACAGACAGTCGCGATCTTCGAAAGACTCTCGACGGATGCGAAAGGATAATTCTTTTTGCCGCAACGGTAGGTCTTGAGCTTGACAGACAGATATTGCGCAATAGCCGCAGGTCTCCATCTCTCGCCGTATGCCTTCAGGCTATCGGTGCCGAGCGGATAGAGGCGTTGTGCGATCTCTTTTGTGACGAGCTGAAAGAAAAGTATCACGCGGAAGGCAAAAATTTGCGCCCGAGATTCAGCGCGGGATACGGAGATCTTCCGCTTGAGCTTCAGAAAGATATTTTCCGCGCCCTTGATTGCGAAAAAAGGATAGGACTTACACTCAACGACTCTCTGCTTATGTCTCCTACGAAATCGGTGACGGCGATAGTCGGAATCTATTGATAGTGGTTTTTATATGAAAATACTTGATTTTATTAAAGAAAATACACTTATTCTCGACGGCGGTATGGGCACCTTGCTTCAAGGCAAGGGACTTCAACCGGGAGAACTGCCTGAACGCTGGAATATCACTCATCCCGAAACCGTCACGGAGATACACCGCGCCTATTTTGACGCAGGCTCTAACGTAGTCTCTACCAACACCTTTGGCGCGAATCTGCTCAAATTCTCTCACGAGGAGCTTGACGGGATAATTCGCGCGGCGGTCGAGAACGCAAAAATTGCGAAAAGCACTACGAAAAACGGCGGTGAAAAATACATCGCTCTCGATATCGGTCCCTCGGGAAAGCTCTTGAAGCCTTACGGCGATTTTGACTTTGAGGACGCCGTGTCACTGTTTGCCGAGACTATAAAGCTCGGTGTAAAATACGGCGTTGACCTTATATTCATCGAAACTATGAACGACAGCTATGAAACGAAGGCGGCGCTTCTTGCGGCTAAAGAAAGCTGTGACCTTCCCGTGTTCGTTTCGAACGCCTACGGCTCTGACGCAAGACTTATGACGGGAGCATCGCCCGCGGCTATGGTAGCTATGCTTGAGGGCATGGGTGCCGACGCTATCGGAGCAAACTGCTCTCTTGGCCCTAAGCAATTAGTCTCTGTGGTCGAGGAGCTTTTGAAATATTCCTCTGTTCCCGTTCTGCTCAAGCCCAACGCGGGTCTGCCCGAAATAAGAGACGGTAAGACGGTATACGATATCACTCCCGAGGAGTTTGCAAAAGAGGTCTGCTCTCTGGTGCAAAAGGGCGTTCGAATTTGCGGCGGATGCTGCGGAACTACCCCCGACTATATCCGCGCCGTTGCGTCGTCGCTTCCCTCTGCTGCTACTGAAACAGAAAAGAAGGATCACTCTCTCGTTTCGTCATACACCCACGCGCTCGACCTTGCAAACGCTCCTATTCTTATCGGCGAGCGCATCAATCCCACGGGTAAAAAGAGATTTAAGCAGGCGCTCCGCGACCACGACCTTGATTTTATTCTCAAGGAAGGTCTTGATCAGGAGGAGGCAGGCGTTCATATCCTCGACGTCAACGTAGGTCTGCCCGAGATAGACGAGGCTGAGACTATCAAAGAGGTCGTTTGCTCTCTTCAGGCTATATGCACTCTTCCTTTGCAGATAGATACCTCCGACACAGCCGCCATGGAATGTGCGCTTCGCAGATACAACGGCAAGGCGATGATAAATTCGGTCAACGGAAAAGAAGAATCGATGCGCGCGGTCTTCCCTCTCGTAAAAAAATACGGAGGTGTCGTGGTCGCGCTCACTCTCGATGAAGGCGGTATTCCCGAAACGGTCGACGGACGAGTTGAGATTGCCAAAAAGATACTTTCCGTCGCCGCAGAGTACGGAATCGACAAAAAGGACATTATATTCGACACGCTTACTATGACGGTAAGCGCAGAGCCGAAGGCGGCGATAGTCACACTCGCGGCTCTTCGCCGTATTCGTGAGGAATTGGGCGCGAAGACAATACTCGGCGTTTCAAACGTGTCGTTTGGTCTGCCGAACAGAGATATTTTAAACAGCGCGTTCTTCTCAATGGCGCTTGAGAACGGGCTTTCAGCCGCGATAATGAATCCCTATTCTGCTGAAATGATGAAGGCTTATCATTCTTTCCGCGCGCTTCACGCTCTTGACGAAAATTGCGCCGATTATATAAACTTCGCTTCAAATATTGACGTAAGCGCGATTAATCCCCCGTTTGCCGTGGCAAACACCGCGGAAAAGTGCGGTGAGGAGTCGTTGAAGGACGCTATCGTCAAGGGACTCAAGGACAAGGCAAGGGATATGACTCTCTCGATGCTTTCCGACAACGAGCCGCTTGATATAGTGAAAAATCACATAATTCCCGCCCTTGATACCGTTGGAAAGGGCTTTGAGAATCACACGATCTATCTTCCCTCTCTTCTTATGAGCGCCGAGGCGGCAAAGGCGGCGTTTGAGCCCATCAGCGCGACTTTACAGGCCTCAAAAGACGGCGGCAATGAGCGCTTGACGGTGATCATGGCTACGGTTAAAGGCGACATTCACGACATTGGCAAGAATATCGTATGTCTTTTGCTTGAAAATTACGGTTTTAAGGTAGTCGACCTTGGTCGCGACGTCTCACCCGAGGCAATACTTGAATCAGCTCTGAAGTATAACGCGCCCATCGTTGGCTTAAGCGCGCTTATGACGACCACCGTACCCGCTATGGAGGAGACTATCACGCTTCTCCGTGAAAAAGCTCCCTTCTGCAAGATCGTGGTCGGCGGAGCGGTGCTCACAGAAGAATATGCTTCTACAATAGGCGCGGATAAATATTGCGCCGACGCTATGGAGGCGGTAAGATATGCGGAAAGCGTTGAGCAAAGCCAAAAATAGCTTTTTGTTTTATCAATCACGTGATCTTGTATCGCATTTGCAATAAAATCTAAAAAATCTATTGACAAAAAAACAAATTTGTGTTATACTACATTTTGTTTGGAATTATTAGTATAACACATTTCGGGGTGTGGCACAGTTTGGTAGTGCGCTTGGTTCGGGAGCAAATCACCGCTTTCCGTTCTGTGAATTTCCAAAACGCCGAGAAACCTTGAAAACACTGACTATTTTGGCAGTACCTAATTTAATAATTGTCCCGATGTAAGTGGTCTGACCACATGTTTGACCACTTACAAAAAAATAACGATTTTTCACCTATCCGGGTGTGGCACAGCTTGGTAGTGCGCTTGGTTCGGGACCAAGAGGCCGCTGGTTCAAATCCAGTCACTCGGACC
>JAZSJO010000139.1:0-4708 GCA_045534365.1 Eubacteriales bacterium | reverse complement strand
ACGATCCGACTTATACGTAATACCCGTAAAGGTCGAGTACAAAAACGAGGTCAAGGGACTTATCCACGACACCTCGTCCTCGGGAGCGACTATTTTCGTCGAGCCCGTTGCGGTAGTCGAGGCGAATAACGAGCTTCGCGTGCTTGAATCCAAGGAGCAGAGAGAGATCGAGAAGATACTGTCGGCTCTCTCGTGTGCGGTCTCGGAGATATCCGACGCGCTCTACCTCAATTACAGAAATATTACCGAGCTTGCCTTTTACTTTGCCTGCGCGCAGATGTCGATAGCTATGAACGCTACCGCTCCGACGGTAACCGACAGAAGAGATATAGACCTCAAAAGAGCGAGACATCCCCTTATCGACAGATCGAAGGTCGTGCCGATAAATGTCAGACTCGGCGACGGATACGATACTATGATAATCACGGGTCCCAATACGGGCGGTAAGACGGTAACTCTGAAAACTCTCGGACTCTTTCTGCTTATGGCGCAATCGGGACTTCATATTCCCGCCGATGAGGGTAGCGTAATAACGGTATGCGACAATATTTTGGTTGACATAGGAGACGAGCAGAGCATCGAGCAATCGCTTTCGACGTTTTCGTCTCATATGGTCAATATCGTCTCATTTATGGGACAGGTAAATAAACGCTCGCTGGTGCTTTTCGACGAGCTTGGCGTTGGTACAGACCCCGTTGAGGGAGCGGCTCTGGCGGTGTCTATCATCGATTTCGTCAGAAGCCGTGGCGCGATGTGTGCCGCGACTACCCACTATGCAGAGCTTAAGGCTTACGCCCTTGACACAAAGGGAGTTTGCAACGCCTCGTGCGAGTTTGACGTCGAGACCTTGAAGCCTACGTATAAGCTTATAATCGGTACGCCGGGTAAATCCAACGCCTTTGCGATATCCGAAAAGCTTGGACTTCCCAAGGAGATAATAAACAGCGCGGAGAATTATATCAGCAGCGATAACCGCAGATTCGAGGATATAATCGGTCAGCTTGAGAGAAGTCGACTTGAAATGGAGAAGAATCGCGAGGAGACCGAGAAGATGCGCGCCGATTACGAAAGATTCAAGGTCGAGTCAGAAAAACAGATCAAGAAAAGACTTGAGGAGTCGGAGCGTGAGCTTGAAAAGGCAAGGGGCAAAGCGCAATCGATGGTGCAGAGCGCAAAGGCGTCCAGCGACTATATCCTTGAACAGATGGATAAGGTGAGAAAGGCAAAGGATTCCGAGAGGCTTGGTGACGAGCTTGACAGCGCAAGACGAGCGGTAAGAGAGCATCTGCGCGCCAATTCCTCAAAATTCGATCCCGTAGAGAAGCCGAAGAGAGATGAAAATTACGTTCTCCCGAGAAAGCTGAAAAAGGGCGACGAGGTCACGATAATGACACTCGGTACAGACGCCACTCTGCTTGAAGAGCCCGATAGATCGGGTAACGTGCGCGTTCAGGCGGGGATATTGCAGACGAGAGTAAATATCAAGGATCTGCGCCTGAAGGAAAACGAGGTCAAGGTCATCAGCGGAGAAAAGAAGGTCAAAGCGTCGTCATATACCGTAAGCCGTTCCACCGCTTTTAAGGACGAGATCGACCTGCGCGGTATGACGGGCGACGAGGCTTGGCTTGCCGTTGATAAATACTTTGACGAGGCAATGCTTGCCAATATCCGCACGGTTCGTCTTATTCACGGAAAGGGAACGGGCGCGCTCAAGACCGCGCTCTGGAAATTCCTCAAGGGCGATAAGCGCATATCCAATTTCCGTATAGGTCAGTTCGGAGAAGGTGACGGCGGTGTTACCGTGGTCGAATTAAAATGATCTTCACATCATACAATCTAAAATATAAAAAGGAGCTTTTATGGACGGTATTAAGATAAATAAACTTTACGACCTTTCGCATACTATAGCGGCAGGGTATCTTTCGGGTTATGAATATCCCTGGGAAGCACTTGGCGGAATCAAGGATATGATATTAACTCTCGGAAGCTCCCTTGATCCCGAGCTTTACGACAGGATAGGCGAGGATATATGGGTTTCGAAAACGGCTACGGTCGCGCCCACCGCAAGCATATCGGGTCCCTGCATTATCGGACATAATACCGAGGTGCGTCATTGCGCCTTCATTCGCGGAAGCGCGCTTGTGGGTGAGAATTGCGTTGTGGGAAACTCCACCGAGCTTAAAAACTGTATACTTTTCGATAACGTGCAGGTGCCTCATTATAATTACGTGGGCGACAGTATCCTCGGATATAAGTCGCATATGGGCGCAGGCCCTATAACCAGCAACGTCAAGAGTGATAAGACGCTCGTCGTTATAAAAAAACGCGACGGAGAAAAGATAGAGACGGGTAGAAAAAAGGTCGGAGCTATGCTTGGAGACTTCGTTGAGATCGGCTGTGGCTCGGTCTTAAATCCGGGTGCCGTCCTAGGTCGCAATACATCGGTCTATCCATTGTCATCCGTGCGCGGAGTGGTAGAAGAAAATTCAATATACAAGGCAGACGGAAATATTGTTAAACGCATATAATTTATATTTTATTTTGGAGGATAAATGAATGGGAAAGTATTTCGGAACAGACGGATTTCGCGGTGAGGCAAACGTTAATCTTACGGTTGAGCATGCGTATAAGATAGGCAGATTCATCGGCTGGTATTTCGGTAAGAATTACGTGGGAAGCGACGAAAAGCCAAGGATAGTTATCGGTAAGGATACCAGACGCTCGTCTTATATGTTTGAGTACGCGCTTGCTGCGGGAATTACCGCGTCGGGAGCAGACGCCTGCCTCCTTCACGTTACTACCACGCCATCTGTAGCCTATATAGCTAAAGTTGACTCCTTCGATTGCGGAATTATGATCTCCGCAAGTCATAATCCTTATTACGACAACGGCATCAAGCTGATAAATTCCAACGGTGAGAAGATGGAGGATGAGCTCATCGACAAGATCGAGGAGTATCTCGACGGCACCGTCGGAGAATTGCCTTACGCTACGAGAGAAAATATAGGTCGCACCGTCGACTACGTCGCGGGCAGAAACCGTTACGTCGGATACCTCATTTCTCTCGGACTTTATTCCTTCAAGGGCTATAAGATAGCGCTTGATTGCGCTAACGGCGCGTCGTGGAATATCGCGAAGGCGGTCTTCGATGCTCTTGGAGCTAAGACGTACGTTATAAATGCCGAGCCCGACGGCACGAATATTAATCGTGACGCGGGAAGCACACATATCGAAAATCTCTGCAAATACGTCGTGGATAACGGTATGGACGTAGGCTTTGCCTACGACGGAGATGCCGACCGTTGTCTTTGCGTCGATGAGAACGGTAAGGTTGTCGACGGTGATAAGATACTTTATATCTACGCCCGCTACCTCAAGGAGCAGGGTGAGCTTACCAATAACACCGTAGTTGCGACGGTTATGTCAAATCTCGGATTTTTCAAAGCTCTTGACGAGATAGGTATAGACTACGCCAAGACCGCGGTGGGCGATAAAAACGTTCACGATTATATGGCAGAGCATAACAACTGTATCGGCGGCGAGCAGTCGGGACATATCATTTTCAGCCAGTATGCTTCAACGGGTGACGGAATACTTACGAGCCTTAAGATGATGGAGGTAATGATAGCCAAGAAATCCACGCTTGCAAAGCTTGCCGAGCCCGTTATCATCTATCCACAGGCGCTCGTAAACGTTCGCGTGCGCGAGGAGGATAAGGATAGAATAATGAGAGATGACCGAGTTCTTGAAGCTGTCAAGAGAGCTGAAGAAGGACTTATGGGTGAGGGAAGGATACTTCTTCGCAAATCGGGTACGGAGCCGCTGGTCAGAGTAATGGCAGAGGCGGCAGACGATTACACCTGCAATAAGTGCATCAAGATCATAACCGACGTTATCGACTCTCTTGGCTATACTATCAAATAAAAAGCTCTATCAAATAAAAAACGCAATTACGTCAAGTAATTGCGTTTTTTATTTAAATTAAATTGTTTTAAAAGAAGGGATAATTTTCTCTCATAAAGTCCATATCGCGCTTGAACATGCCTTCAAATGTCATCGGCGCATTGAATGGAAGCTTTTTCAAACCTATCGTCAAAGTATGGTGAAGATAGATAGTATGTAAATTTAATAAATTCATCCTTTATGATTACAGACAAGCACTTTCATGCTTGTCTGTAAATGTTGTATGTATCGGATAATCAAACTCTCTTGGAGAGAACCTCTGCTTCGTACTTTTCGATCTCCTTGAACCAGCAGGAGCAGCCGCAAACGCCCTGTCTCTCGCAGAATTCGTTCCAGACGTCGCCCATGGGGAGAGTCTTGATCTCTTCCTGAAGCATAAGCATTCTGGTGTAGTCGCCTGCATCCTGGTAACCCTTGATCTCTGCGTTGGGAGTAAGAAGAGCGTTGAGGATAGCCTTCTGAACGTTTCTCATACCGATAACGAGAGCGGCAACGCGGTTGATGGAAGCGTCAAAGTAGTCGGTAGCGAGGAATACTCTGTCAAGAGCGTCGCAACGAACTACCTCCTTCATCATCTCTCTCGTCTCGTCGTCGTAAGCAACAACGTGGGCGGAGTCCCACCGGATAGGACGGGTGATGTGGAGTGCGATCTTGTCGGAGAAGACGAGAAGCGCGGGGATCTTATCGGAAACTACCTCTGTGGGATGATAGTGACCGTTATCCATAAGAGGAGTGATACCTCTTG
>JAZSJO010000183.1:0-5017 GCA_045534365.1 Eubacteriales bacterium | reverse complement strand
AATTTTTTTTTTCTTTATTTTTTTTTTTATATAGGTTTAGAGGAGGGGGGGGGGGGGGGGGAGGGGAACCCTTTCCCCTCAAAAAAGGGGTCTCTACCACGCAATACCCTTCTCTTAAATAAAAGTCTTCTGTCGAGGACGAGCTTGAGGGGCTTGTAGGATACTATCTGACCGCGGAAGATCTGCTGAAGCTTTGCGAAACGGCAGGACAATACGCGGTGGTGTGATAGGTATGATGAGTCTTTTCGTCACAGTAAAAATCGTTGATCGTATAAAGCAGATTCATCGCGTCGGCGCAACCGTATTCGCTCTTACACATCTCGCGAGTTCCCTTTTCATTTTGCCAAAGCCAACGACGGTATTCACCGTGACGGCCCTCTGTTTCGTGTAATTTTACAGATTTTCTTATGCCTTCAATTATAGGCTGAATGTTCAATTGCTTCATAAAACGTCCTACATTAAACAGTTCAATATAATTTTACCAAAAAAATCTTTTTCCGTCAAGCGAAAATATAAAATAGTGTTTGATATAGTGTTTGATTTTACCGATTTTCTATCGATTTTTGATTTTTTCGCTTGTGCAAACCCTACAAAAGCGAAAGTCTAATTTCGTCAATGTTTTTCTCACGATTGCGCTTGACAATCGCTCGATTGTATGGTAGAATGATAACGTAAAGATTTTTTGCGAAAGGAGTGGATAATTTGACCGAAAAATTAAAAAGAATCGCCCCATACGCGCGAAATATCTATTCTGCCATATTCGCCTCCATTGCGGCGTGGGTTCATTCAAACCTGGTATTCGCCGCATACCAATATGCATGCGATCACAATGACCTGATGATGCTGGGTGAGGAAGTAAACGGATTTTTCGCTCTGATCTTTCCGTTTATAATTGTTTTTTGGACGGCTCTGGTCTACAACTATTTCGATAATCTCGACCTTTTCAATAAAAAAGCGTATTTTAACGGTGAAAACAAATCCTCCCTTATTTCAAAACCGCAATATCTTTCGGGATTCGCCATTTCCTTGCTGTTTTCAACTCTTATTCTGACTCGCGGATACGATACGGCGCTATCCTTCTTCTTCCCCGATCTTAATATTGTGGTAGCAAGGCTTCTTTCGCTCGTCACCATAACAATAACAAGGCTGATCCAGCTTCGTTCGCTTCGGAGCAAATGGGATGCCGAGATAGAGAATCCTCTGTTCGTCGAGAAGGCGGTATTCAAGCGCAACCGCGATATGGACAAATTCAAGCCTCACCAAATGATACTTCAACCCATAGGCTACTGTATCGTTTTCGGCATACTTGCGTATTACGCGGGATATTTCTTTATACCGCTTATAATAGTGATATTCAATATCATCATTACCCCTTCTATCTGGTCGATACTCGTTTTAATTCCGATCGTCTTTTTTTCCGCGACGCTTATTTTCAGGCTTTCATTCAACGTAAAGAGACGAAACATACTACTTAAAAAGCTTCGTCAGCTTGAAAGTGAAAAGCTCGCTAAGGTAGAAATAAGCGGAAGCAAATACTTAAGCTGCTCCCTCACCCGACTTTCCTTTACTCTTAAGGTAACCGACGCAAACGGTCAGGTATACAACTGCATCGTGGTCACCTGCGGAAAGATAAACGCGCCGATGGTTTTCAAGAGCGATGAATATATGGTCGAGCACGGCTTCCATCTTCGCGGCGGCGCGCTTTTGGCAAGGGGCGGAGCGTTTATTCAAGCCGTTGACGTCAGTCAAATGGGCGGCAAGGGAAATCCCACCAATCTTGTTGCGGGATACCGCTTGTCTCGCAAATTGAACTTTCCCGATATCGAAGGCGAGAAGATCGTCATTATCAACCCCACTCCGAACACCGTCTACGCCATTGAGGGCAGAGAGTTCCGTCCTATCGACACGGGTGAGGACATGAAAGATTACACCCTTTACACTGCCACTGGATTTTTCAATTACATTGAAAGACAGAGCAGGAAGAATGAGTATTATTAATTTGGATTTATGGGTGAGATTAAACGATCAACGAACGCTGTAGAGGCGATGTCCCGAAACGAAGTTTTATGTAAGAGGCGTTGCGACAGAAAAAGTCACAATGCCTTTTGCCGTTTATTCGGCTTTATTCTTACCTTTGCATCTACCGCGCAGGGCGATACAATCGTCCTCGGTTGCGGTGAGTAAATTCAGAATACCGAAAATCGCAACAAAACAATACTTTGACCGAAAAAATTAAGATTTTCTATAGAAAAGAGCGGCAAAGCCGCTCTTTTCGTTCTCTATTTTCCTATAAACATCTGCGTCCAATAGTTGCCACTCTCAACGTATCCCACGCCGATATGCGTAAACGAGGAATTCAGAATATTCGCTCTGTGTCCCGATGAATTCATCCAACCGTCGACCACCGCCTTGGGCGTTCTGTATCCCTTGGCGATATTTTCACCCGCGCTTCTGTAGGTTATACCAAAGCTCTTCATCATCTGAAACGGCGAGCCGTACGTGGGACTCGTGTGCGAAAAATATCTGTTATCCTTCATATCCTGCGACTTATATCGCGCCACTCTCGAAAGCTGCCAATCGTATGTAAGCTCTCTGAGTCCGTTTTCAACTCTTATCTCGTTGACCAATCTAACGATCTCTTTTTCATAGCTCGAAACAGAAGTATCCGTAGTGGGAATATTGAGCACCTGCCCCGGATATATGAGGTCGGGGTCTGATATTTGCGGATTTGCTCTTTTTATCTCGCTAAGCCCTACCTCGTACTTCACTGCTATCCTCCACATACTGTCTCCCTTGACTACCGTGTGAGTCACGGCGGCAGACATGACCAATGCAAAGAGCATTACCAGCGCAATAACGCTCGATACGCAAACTAACAATTTTCTCATCTTTTGTCCTCCTTGATCTTAGTTGCCGTCAATGACAATTCCATCATCAACATAAACAGTATAACATATATGGAAGCGCTTTTCAAACCACAAATAAAGGAAGCCTCGGCAGTGTTTTACTCTTGCCGAGGCTTTTATACATTTTATTGAGTGTTATCCTATATTTACATTGTCACCTTTGAAGAATTATCAACAGATAAGCGAATAATCAAAGGTATAAACTATATTGTGATCGAGTATCTCAAGCGTCGTGGGGCTGACCGCGCCCGTCTTGGGATCTTTTTCGCCACCGTATCCCATCTCGCCGTAAAATCCGTCGACCGCACAGCAGTTAAAGGGACTGTAGACTCCGAGTCCGTAATCGTCGACAGCGACGAGACCGACTATCAGCGCAATTATCTCTATAAGCTCTCTAAATTATTTTTTGAATTCACGCACCTTAGGCTGATAGCGTAGCTCGTTGACCTCGATCACGGTCACGAAGGCGCGTGGATCGGTCTTTTTGATAAAATCCATCAGGAGTCTGTATTCGTTCTTGTCCACGATAACGACCGCTTCTCGACGCGGCGCGTTGCCGTACGCTCCCGTGCTATCATACAGAGTTGCTCCGCTGTGAAGAGAGTGCAGAACGAACTCAACTATCTCGTCAAGCCTTTCCGAAATAATGCAAACTCGTCTCTTTATGTTAAGACCAAAGATAAACTTATCAACTATCATACCGCCGAAATAAGTACCGAGAACGCTGATGACAACAGTCTTCGCCTCGGCGTTGGGAACAAGAGCCGACGTAAGCGCTACCGCAATGCCCGAGATCGACACGGCGTTTCCAAGTCCCATTCTCAGATATTTGCTCATTATCTTCGCAACTATGTCAAGTCCGCCAGACGACGCGTTGTGTGAAAATAATATCGCCATAGCAATACCCACGACAAGTATGTAGCAGAGCGTGTCGAGTATAGGATCGTTCGTCAACGACTTGAAATTCGGAAGCACCTGCTCAAATACGCCAAGCGACACGGGCACTATCAAGGATGCATAGACGGTCTTCACGCCAAACTCGCGTCCTACGAGCAAAAAGCCCAAGATAAGCATAAGCACGTTAAATATCAGCGAAATCGTTGATATAGGCAAAGGGATATAGTGACTCAAGACCATCGCGAGAGCCGAACCGCTTCCTATAGCTATCCCCAAAGGGAGCATAAAAAAGTATATTGCCGCCGCGGCCAACGCCGCGCCGAAGGTTATTATTCCGTATTCCTTCAAAATGCGTTTGAGCATATTTTTTCCTTCTCCTAATTCGTATTGTTAGATCACTTATAGAATTATACCATAATGCGACGTTTTTTTCAAGTAGTATACAAAAGCAACCCGAAAAAATATTCTATCGGGTTGATTTCCGTCTTAAATTATCATAAAAATGCCGCTGACGATCATACCGACGTATATTGTCAGCTTAAATCTCTCGGATTTTTCATACTCTCGCGAAAGTCGTTCCATTTCCTTTGCTTTGTCAAAAAAATCGTTGCTGTCTGTAAATAACATTTCCAATCTCCTGAATATATTTAAAATAAATTCTTTTCGCATCTCTTGTAAAAAGCACTATATTCTTATCACAATTATAGCACAAAACATATAAAAATTTAAGGAGGAAAGGAAAATTTGCATTATTTGAGCCTACAACATATTATAAAACATAAAAAAGTTTTGTAAAGGTATTGTTAGGAGATTTAAATTTAACCGCAAGTTAAATAATCGTATGATCATCTCTATCAGCAACATAACGGGTGTAGCCATTGCGGAATATAGTACTTACGACAAAAGAAAGGTCTTTGACATTTTTCAGGGACAAAGAACTCTCACGTGCGCTAAAATAAAATTTGATACAAAGCCTTACGAGCGCACGTTGAATACCGCCGCAAGCGGGGTAGCGGGCTCTGAGTCAAGAATATACATAGAAAAACAGAAACAGAGTAGCAAAGCTACTCTGTTTCTGTTTTTGGTGCACCTTCAGGGACTCGAACCCGGGACCCACTGATTAAGAGTCAGTTGCTCTACCAACTGAGCTAAAGGTGCATATGGCTCCCCCTGCTGGACTTGAACCAGCGACACCCTGATTAACAGTCAGGTGC
>JAZSJO010000094.1:0-9988 GCA_045534365.1 Eubacteriales bacterium | reverse complement strand
CCCCTTTTAAGAAACACCCTACCATAAAAGGCGTTCGTTAAATACAACAAGTGAATTTTTACTTTAAGATATACTCTGTGGGGTGGGGAGATTTCTTAAAGAGGGGAGATCTTTTTCTCCCCTCTTTAAGCGGCGTTTCTTTGGTTCGTTTCTTTCCGCTGGTGGAAAGAAATGAACAAGAAAACAGTTCGACAAATCAAAATTTGAATATCTCACCCCTTATAAAAGGCAAAATACAAAAATATCGCGAAAAAATCAATTTGCGGTCAAAAATCATCTTGCAAAGCAAAGATTTTTGTGGTATAATTATATTTGAAGTAAAATCAAATTATATTTGAAACGGAGAAAGCAAATGGCAATCAAATTAAGTGACAAATATCTGTCGGGTTTTATCGCGGAGCACGAATATAAGAATATTCAGACACAGGTCAGCGCGGCGCACAGGCTTATAACCACCAAAAGCGGCGCGGGCAACGACTTTCTCGGTTGGGTAGACCTTCCCGAAAATTACGATAAAGAGGAATTCGCGAGAATAAAGGTCGCGGCAGAAAAGATAAAGAAGAGCTGTGACGTTTTCGTCGTTATCGGTATCGGCGGCTCTTACCTCGGAGCGAGAGCGGTCATCGAGTTCTTGAAGTCGGCTAATTATAACAGTCTCAAAAAGGATACTCCCGACGTCTATTTTGCGGGCTGCGACATCAGCGCGGTATCTCTCGCCGAGATAGTCGAGCTTTGCGAGGGTAAGGACGTCTGCATCAACGTTATCTCCAAGTCGGGTACTACCACCGAGCCTGCGGTCGCATTCAGAGTCTTCCGCGAGATGCTTGAAAACAAGTACGGCAAGGAGGGCGCGAAGGACAGAATATTCGTTACCACCGATAAGGCGAGAGGAACGCTCAAGAGCTTCTCGACCGAGGCGGGCTACGAGACCTTCGTCGTTCCCGACGACGTAGGAGGACGCTTCTCGGTGCTTACCGCCGTGGGACTTCTTCCCGTTGCCGTTGCGGGCGTCGATATCGACGCTCTTATGAAGGGCGCGGCAGACGCGCGTCTTGCGTACGGGGAAGAGGACGTCGAAAAGAACGACGCGTATAAGTACGCGGCTATCAGAAATATCCTTTACCGCAAGGGCAAGACCACCGAGATACTCGTAGGCTACGAGAATTACTCGAAGATGCTCAACGAATGGTGGAAGCAGCTCTACGGCGAGAGCGAGGGCAAGGATATGAGAGGAATTTTCCCCGCGTCCGTAATATTCTCCACCGATCTGCATTCGCTCGGTCAGTATATTCAGGCAGGCGTCAGAAACCTCTTTGAGACCGTCATCGCGGTCGAGGATAGCGGCGTGGAATTCAAGATCCCCCACGATCCCAACAATATCGACGGACTAAACTTCCTTTCGGGCGTTGACCTTAACGAGGTCAAGAAGACGGCTATGATAGGCACTCTTTTGGCTCACGTTGACGGCGGCGTTCCCAATATCCTTATCGAAATGAAGGACAGAAGCGAGTATTCTCTCGGATATCTCCTTTATTTCTTCGAGCTTGCCTGCGCGCTTTCGGGATATATGCTCGGAGTCAACCCCTTCGACCAGCCCGGCGTTGAGGCGTATAAAAAGAATATGTTCGCCCTTCTCGGCAAGCCCGGATACGAGGAGCTCAGAGCGGAATTGGAAGAGAAGCTGAAGTAAGATCTGCGGTTTGGAGCGCTTAAATTTTGATTTGTCGGTTACTTTTCTTGCAAGAAAAGTAACCAAAAGAACTCCATATCTCGCGCGTTATTTGATTAGATTTGGCATTTATCCCCCGATAGTGAAGTCTGCTTCAAATTTTGATTTGTCGGGATGTTTGAATTTACGAAAAAACGTAGGGGCGATTCATGAATCGCCCGTTTCGTAGGTTTCAAATCGTTTGCTGCGACGTCCCGTATATAAACGCCTGAAATTTCCGCAACGGGGGGGGCAAGCCCCCGCCCTACAACAAAGTGCATCTCACCGCTAAACCCCAATTTGAACAAATCACGAAAAATCATAAAAAATCACAAAAAAATTGCATAAATTTAATTTTCCTACTTGCAATTATTCGTAAACTATGCTATAATTAACTAAAGAAAATAAATTTCCAACCGGAAACTCAAAAATACACAAGTCGCCTCGGGCGGCAGAAGGAGTACAAAATGGTTAAACTTATTATCGGCGTTAAGGGTACGGGCAAGACTAAGGCTCTCATTTCTATGGTAAACGAAGCAGCTGAAAAGACAAACGGTACCGTCGTTTGTATCGAAAAGGGAGTAGGTCTCCGTTTCGACGTTAAGCACAGCGTTCGTCTTATAAACACTAACGAATATCTCGTATTCGACGCGGAGGCTCTCTACGGCTTCGTAGCAGGTATTCTTGCAAGTAACCACGACGTTACCGATCTCTTTATAGACGGCGCGCTCAAGATATCCAACAACGATATCGCGGCGTTCGAGGCGTTCTTGAAGGAAGTTGACGAGCTTACAGGCAAGCTTGAAGTCAACGTAGTTATGACCTCTTCCATTCCCGCAGAGGAAGCAAGCGATACCGTAAAGAAATATCTTTGATAGATCATCGGACAATTTTGACGAGCCCTTGTAACAAGGGGTAGTTATGTCAAATACGGGGTGTAAGCAGATATGTTTGCACCCCGTAAAAATTTTCAAGCGAGGGAAAAATGAACACAAAGGTTTATACCTCAAAACGAGTTCGGATTTGAAAAGATCGCGGAGACTATAAGAAAATACAAGGAGGTCGAGACCGTCTATCTTATGTCGGGCTCTTACTCTTAAAGAATTATGACGGTAAGGGATTTTGAAGATGATACCCACAAGGAAAAATAAAAACAACGGAAAAAGGATTTGCGTATTTACGATCGTCGCGGGCGCGATACTCTATACGCTTTACTGCTTCGTGATAGCTCCCGCGTATATATCCTCACTTAATAACGTGGCTTACGAGGGAAGCCTGATGCCCGATATATTGAATTATCTCGGTCGGGCAGTCGAGGTCGTCGCTATGTCTCTTTGCTACGCCCTGGCGGCGTTCCGCGTCTATTCCTTCGGGAAGGAGGGGCTTGGCGGCGCGTTTGGAATATATCTTTCGCTCGGCGCGTATAAGTACGTGGCAAATATGCTGTACGGCTGGACGGTTGAAGGCGGAGCGCCCGTTTTGTGGTATTTTGATCTTTTGTTCGCGCTCCTTTATCTCGTTCTGGAGACGCTGCTTTTCGGCGTAGTTTGCCTTATATTCATAAGGATATTTGAGAATTATCATCAACGAAGCAGGATATTGGCGAGGGCGGGCAGAGAAGAGAGCGTTTATCCGTTCGTAAAGCTTTACGATAAGAGCAATCCGCTCCTGAAGGCGGCGCTCGCGTCGGCGTTGGCGCTCCTTATACCGAAGCTTTTGGGGCAGATAATAAACGACGCGATACAGATAGTTGAGATAACCAATCTGCCTTTGATGATACTGTCGTATTTTTTGAATATTATCTTCGGAGTGCTGGGATATATCACCGTGATCTTTGCCTTCGTGCTGTTTTTTGAGAAGATGGTTAAATGATTTAAGGTGTTAAATTGGGGTTTATATAATTCTTTTTTGTTCATTTCTTGCCCCCGTCGGCAAGAAACGAAACAAAGAAAACAATTCGCCAAATCAAATTTTAAAATCCACATCCATCTGCCAAGCATAACCCCAAAAAACAAAAATTTACCCGCCTTGAGCGTCAGCTTTTGGTGGGTATTTTGCGTATTTTTATCTTTTTTGTAAATATTTATCGCAAAGCGCCGAAAAAACGCAAAAAATCCTTGTATAATTTGAGAAATCTATTGACTTTGATATGTGTTTTCTGTTATAATATATATATTAAACTTTAAATTAATAAATATGCTTTAAATTTTAACAAAATTGATGGATTTCGGGAAAGGAAACTGAAACTATGAAGAATATAAGCAGAAATCTTACTATGTTGTGCGATTTTTACGAGCTTACTATGAGCAACGGATATTTTAAATGCGGCATAAAGGATAAAACGGTTTATTTTGACGTTTTCTACAGAGATAACCCCGACGGAGGCGGATACGCAGTGGTCGCGGGACTTGAGCAGATAGTCGAGTATATCAACGAGCTGCATTTCGACGACGACGACATTGAATATCTCCGTTCCAAAAACATCTTTGACGAGGGATTTCTTGAGTATCTCCGCGCCTTCAAATTCACGGGCGATATCTGGGCTATCCCCGAGGGAACGGTCGTCTTCCCCGGCGAGCCGCTTATGACCGTGAGAGCAAAGGCGATCGAGGCGCAGTTTATCGAGACCTATATACTTATGATCGTCAATCACGAGTCTCTTATCGCTACCAAAGCGGCAAGACTGACCAGAGCCGCGAAGGGAAGACTTATCAGCGAGTTCGGATCGAGACGCGCGCAGGGAGCGGACGCGGCTATAAGAGGCGCGAGAGCGGCTTACATAGGCGGCTGCGGAGCGACGGCGTGTACGATCACAGACGAGGTCTACGGAGTCCCCGCGACGGGCACGATGGCGCACTCCTGGGTGCAGATGTTCGACACCGAGTACGAGGCGTTCAAGACCTATTGCGAGATATATCCGAATAACGCGACGCTTCTCGTTGACACCTATAACGTGCTTGAATCGGGTATCCCCAACGCCATAAAGGTATTTGACGAGGTGCTGAAGCCTCGGGGAATAACCAAGTGCGGAATAAGGATCGACTCGGGAGATATCACGTATCTCACCAAGAAATGCCGCAAGATGCTCGACGACGCGGGCTGGCAGGGCTGCAAGATAATCGTTTCCAACTCCCTTGACGAATATATAATCAGAGAGCTTATCCGTCAGGGCGCGGAGGTAGACGGCTTTGGAGTCGGCGAGAGACTTATCACCGCCAAGAGCCACCCCGTCTTCGGCGCGGTATATAAGCTCTGCGCTATAGAGAACGAGGACGGCACGGTGCGTCCCAAGATAAAGATAAGCGAGAACGTCGGCAAGATCACGACGCCTCACTTCAAGAAGGTCTACCGTCTTCGCGGACGTGATACGGGCAAGGCGGAGGCAGACCTTATCTGTGTATACGACGAGACGGTGGACGACAACAAGCCCATCGAGATATTCGATCCCGAGCACGTCTGGAAGAGAAAGCTTATGGAGAATTACACCGCAGAGGAGCTTCTCGTTCCCGTGTTCCGTGACGGCGTTCAGGTATACGAGCTTCCCACGCTCGAAGAGATAAGAAAGCATCATAAAAAAGAGATCGAAGGAATGTGGGACGAGGTAAAGAGATTTACCAATCCTCATAACTATTACGTAGACCTTTCGGAGAAGCTTTGGAATATCAAGCACGATATGCTCCGAAACGGTAAAAATGCAAATCGAGGCTGAAATTGACGCCCGATAAACGAATTCAAACGGAAAGGAAGTGGACCGCGGATGGATCAGGTTTCTTTTTGGAGTCAGATAGTTGACTTTTTTAAGGACTACGTGCTGTTTCCGATAATGAACATAACCTTCGTAAACATAGTCGACGTTCTCGTGCTGTCGTATCTTTTGTACGTCGTATATAAATTTATAAGAGACAGACACGCGGGAAGAACTATAGTAGGTCTGGGCATACTTATTGCTCTGTATATCGTGAGCGACGTCTTCGGAATGGTGGCTATCGGTTCGATACTTCAGAATTTTTATACGGTAGGTATAGTTGCGGTGGTGGTATTGTTTCAGCCCGAGCTTCGTGACGCTCTCGAGGAATTCGGAGCGACCACGTCACTCAACATCAAGAGGATAAGAAACAGACATACTACCGACGACGAGAGGATATTGCACGCGGTCAACGAGATATGCGCGGCGGCGTTCGAGCTTTCGTCCAAAGGCGAGGGCGCGCTCATCGTTATCGAGAGAAACGGCAGACTTCGCAATCAGATGTCCGAGGGAACGCCTATAGACGCGCTCGTGTCAAGACAGCTTCTTTGCAATATCTTCGTAAATAAATCCCCGCTTCACGACGGCGCGGTGATAATCCGCGATTGCAGAATAGTCGCGGCGTCGTGTAAGTCGAAGACTATTTCGGAAAACGACCACGAGGCGGCGGGACTCGGTACTCGTCACAGAGCGGCACTGAAGATAAGCGAGGTCAGCGACGCGGTGGTGCTCGTCGTATCCGAGGAGACGGGAACTATATCGCTGGCAAACAATAAGCTTCTCAAGCGCCACTATAACGATATAGGCAAGGGCGGACGACACAAGTCGGGAGACCTTCGCGACGATCTCTTCAAGCTTCTGACGGGCAAGAACGTCAAGGAGGTCGTGACGGGAGCGGCTAAAGCCGAGTTCAAGCGAAACGAGACCGTAGCAAGCTCTCAGGAGTCGGTCGACGAGGAGGAGCTTCACGGCTTCGATATAGTCGGAAAAGGAGGCGCGGACGATGAAACAGTATGATTTCACGAGAGATCCCGACAGATCGGGCGAGGACGCCATATCCGTGGGACGCGCTTCCAAGAAGAGATTTGACATAGTGCCGCGAGCTATCTGCTTCATAATAGCGTTGCTTATCTGGATATATATGGTCAATCTTAACGATACCGACGTCACCGCAACGATGACTCTGCATATAGACGTCGTCGGAACCGACGCGCTTCGCGCAGATGACAATATGCTCGTATACGGTATCGATAAGAATACGGTAAAGATCACCGTAAAGGGCTCGAACCGCGATCTGAAAAAATATACCGAATCCGATTACAGAGCGACGGTGGACGTCAGCGGACTTACCAACAGAGGTCAGCACGATCTGCCCGTAAATATCGAGACTCCAACGGGCTCAAGCATTACCGTGGTCAGCGCAGAGCCGTCGTCGGTAAGGCTTTATTCCGATTACAGTCTGACCAAGAACGTGCGTCTTGAGATACTGCGCGGAAATATGACCACGGTGCCTACCTATAGCTACAGCATAGAGCAGAGCGCGGAGACCGTCGAGATAACGGGCCCCGGCTCGATAATCGAGCTTATTGATTCCGCGAAATACAGAGTTGAGGGCGAATTCTACAGCAGCAAGAGCTTTTCGGGCTTTTCGCTGATGTTCTGCGATAAAAACGGAGACTACGTTTCGACCGAAAGCGGAGCGGTGGCTTATTCCACCTCCGACGTGGTCGTCAGAGTGAACGTTTCCACGCACAAGAGCGTTCCGATAGTAGTGGAGGTCGAGGGAGTCGGAGCCGATCTTATCCCCGTGCTCGAGCGTAATTACGTGACCGTTCACGGCGATCCCACGGCAATAGCGCAGATAAGCGAGTATAAGATAACCTTGTCCGAGGCAAAGGTCGGCAGAGTCGCCGAGGTAACGCTTACGAGCGATAATCTGCCCAACGGGATCACCGTTGAGGGCAACGGCGAGGTCATCACCGTACAGTTTGAGAGCGCTAACGATGAATAAGGAGATATACATTTTCGACGGCATCTCGCTCTCTCCCGACACTCCCGCCGAGGAGGCGTTGAGAACGGTCGAGCGAAGATTGCGCAAAGCGGGGATCTCTTGCGGCGCGGATAAGCTGAACATATACAAAAAATCGGTCGACGCAAGACGCAAGGACGATATCAGACTGATATATTCGGTCTCCTTTGAGCCGAGCGAGATAAGCGAGAGAGCGAGAGCGGGCATTATAAAGCTCGGCGCGCGTGAAGTCGAGCGGGACGACCTTACCGTAGTCTACGGAAAGGAGCCTATCACCGAAAGACCTTTGGTGGTGGGAATGGGCCCTGCGGGAATGTTTTGCGCGCTTATCCTTGCCGAGCACGGATACAGACCTATAATTATCGACAGAGGCGACTGTATAAAGGACAGAGCCGCGGCGGTCGAGGGATTTTATACCTCGCATATACTTGATACCGAGTCGAATATACAGTTCGGCGCGGGCGGCGCGGGTACGTTTTCGGACGGAAAGCTTCTGACGAGGATAAACGACCCGAAATGCTCCTACGTGCTTGATACCTTCGCGAGGTTCGGCGCGCCCGAGGATGTCAGAGTCAGGGCGAAGCCGCATATCGGAACCGATATATTGCGGACGGTGGTCGATAATATTCTTTCATACATAAGCCGTCTCGGCGGAGAGGTCGTCTACAGGTGTAAGCTCGAGGAGCTTTGCGAGAGAGACGACGGACTCGTGGAGGCAAAAACGAGCAAGGGCAGCTTTCTTTGCTCCTGCGCGGTCTTGGCTTTAGGTCATAGCGCGAGGGATACCTATTCGATGCTCTTGAAAAAGGGATTCGACCTCGCTCCCAAGCCTATTTCGGTGGGCGTGCGTATAGAGCATAAGAGAGCGCGTATCGAAGAGGCTCTTTACGGTCGCTTTGCGGGACATAGCGCGCTCGGCGCGGCGGAGTACGCTCTTTCCGACACGAAGGGAGAGAGGGGAGTATATACCTTCTGTATGTGCCCGGGCGGCGAGGTCGTCGCGGCGGCAAGTGAGGAGGGCGGCGTCGTGGTAAACGGTATGAGCCGATTTGCCCGCGACGGCGAGAACTCAAACTCCGCGGTCGCGGTATCCGTCAGAGTCGAGGATTTCGAGGCGGTCGACGGAAGTCCGGTGCTTGGCGCGATAGATTTTCAGCGACGCATCGAGCGAGCTGCCTTCGCGCGCGGCGGCGGCAATTACGCAGTTCCCGTGCAGACGGTGGGCGACTTTATGAGAGAAAAGCAGGGAAGTGAGCCTCGCGAGGTAATGCCGAGCTATATGAACGGCGCTAATTTCAAGACCGCTTCAATGGACGACGTGCTTCCTCCCTTCGTTACGGCATCCCTGAGATACGGTCTTAATTCCTTTGATAAAAAGCTTAAAGGCTTTGCAAACGATAACGCTCTGCTCTCGGGAGCGGAGACGAGAACCTCCTCGCCCGTAAGGATCTTGCGAGGAGAGGATATGAGAGCGCTGGGCAAGCGCGGGATATACCCGTGCGGCGAGGGCGCGGGATACGCGGGCGGTATAACCAGCGCCGCGGTCGACGGAATAAAGGCGGCTCTTGCCATCGCGGCAAGATTCAAGCCTTTTGATTGATAGGTAATACTATCCCACAAAAAAGCTCGTGCTTGAGTGGGAGATCATCGGTTTTTTGCTTTCCGAAAAGCTCTGAAAAACGGGCTTTTCGGATAAAGTGTTTTTTATTAACTTTGAAAATTACTCTCTTAAGGAATATAATTTGAGGTTTAAATATGAATTTAACGGAAAAGAAAAAGGTGTGGGCAGTCAGGTACACGCCGGGAAACAGTGAGGCGGATGCCGCCGTTCGCTCCGTAGCGCGCGAGCGAGGGATAAGCGAGGTGTCCGCAAAGATAATATATAACCGAGGGTACGCTACCGCGGAAAGCGTAGAAGGCTTTTTGAATTCCTCCGTAAAGGACGTCCACGACGCCTGCGTTATGAAGGATATGGACAAGGCGGTAGCGCGTATCGCCCTGGCGCTTGACCGGGGAGAGAAGATGACCGTGTACGGCGATTACGACGTTGACGGCGTTACCGCGGTCACGCTCATATACCTGTATCTGAAGGAGCTTGGAGCCGATATCGATTATTATATCCCGTCAAGAAGCAAGGAGGGCTACGGCCTTTCGGTAAAGGCGCTTGATAATCTTAAAGCGTCGGGAACGCGGCTCATAATTACGGTCGATACGGGAATAACGGCAAACGCCGAGGCGGAATACGCAAGGGAGCTTGGAATGGAGATGGTCATAACCGACCACCACGAATGTCACGAGAGCCTGCCCGACGCCTGCGCCGTGGTCAATCCCCACAGACCCGATTGTCCCTATCCCTTCAAGGAGCTTGCGGGCGTCGGCGTGGTGTTCAAGCTCGTTTGCGCGCTTGAGACCTTGAGATGTCCCGACGAGGACGAGCTTACCTGCGTTAAAAGAGTGTTCGACAAATATTCCGACCTTGCGGCGATAGGCACGGTGGCAGACGTTA
>JAZSJO010000195.1:0-4579 GCA_045534365.1 Eubacteriales bacterium | reverse complement strand
TCTCTCTTTGCCATAAGGGGAGTTTTGGTGAGGAAATATCCTCTTCTCTGCTCCTCGTCTTCTATCCAGCGCTGAAGCGTCTGTACGACGCGCGCGCCCTTAGGCATAAGAATTGGAAGCCCCTGACCGATAGAGTCGACGGTAGTGAAATATTCAAACTCACGACCTATCTTGTTATGGTCGCGCTTTCTTGCCTCCTCGAGCATAGTAACGTAAGCGTTCAGCTCGTCCTTTGAGGGAAATGCAAGACCGTAGATTCTCTGAAGCTGCTTGTTGTTCTGGTCGCCCTTCCAATAAGCGCCGGTACACTGAGTAAGCTTGAACGCCTTGACCGCGCCCGTTGCGAAAAGATGAGGACCAGCGCAAAGGTCTGTAAATTCACCCTGACGGTAGAAGCTGATCGTCTCGCCCTCGGGAAGCTCCTCGATAAGCTGGACCTTGTAGGGCTCGTTCTTCTCGGTCATAAAAGCGATAGCCTCATCGCGAGGAAGCTCAAATCTTTCGATCTTGAGGTTTTCCTTGACTATCTTCTTCATCTCGCCCTCGAGATTCTTAAGGATCTCGGGAGTGAACGCGATATCGCTGTCAAAATCGTAATAAAAGCCGTCGTCGATAGCAGGGCCGATAGTCAGCTTGGTTTCAGGGTAAAGTCTCTTTACCGCCTGCGCGAGAATATGGGACGCGGTATGTCTGAAAACGTGCGCGCCCTCCTTATCGGCAAAGGTAAGAAGCTGAACGTCTGCGTCTGCGCCTATCTCGTAATTGAGAGCGACGGTCTCACCGTTAACGCATGCGGCAATAACGCTTCTCTCTACCATTCCAAACGCTTCCTTTGCGGCGTCATAAACCGTCACGGGAGCATCGGATTCAAAAATCTGTGAACCGAAATTGATCTTCATAATAATAGTTTACCTTTCTTATATGTCAGTTGTTTTTTATAAAATAAACACCCCGAACACAAAAGACGTGTTCGGGGTGCAATATGCACGGTTCCACCCGAGCTTTTAACTCATTAATATTCGGTTAAACGCAAAAGTGGTATTCTATATACTGACGTAAAAAACTCGCACCTTACGTTTTCTCTCTGTGTACGTCGATCATATAGAACGTGTCTTTTGGATTATGATCACTGTCCTCTGTTGTATGAAGACTTGGGATTTACAAGCTCTCTCCAATTAAGATCGCCTCTGTCGAGAGCCATAATAATAAGCTCTGCGGTGGCAATATTGGTAGCGACTGGAATATTGTATCTGTCGCACATAATGAGAAGCTCTTTTTCGATCTTATCGTGCTCGGTATATTCGTCGGACGGACGGGTATCGCGGAAATAAAGAAGAACGTCTATTTCGTTATATGCGATTCTCGAAGCTATCTGCTGCTCTCCGCCTTGTTCTCCGCTGAGAAGCTTTTCTATCTTAAGTCCGGTCGCATCCGATATATATTTTGCAGTTATGCTCGTGGCGCAGATATTATGCTTACTCAAAATACCGCAATACGCAATGCAAAACTGTGTTATAAGTTCTTTTTTCAAGTCGTGCGCTATGATAGCTATTTCCATTTGGGTCCTCCGTTCGCTTTAAACTATAGGCAATAAATTATGAGCTTTGCAATCGTGAAGAAATTGCAAGTCGCAATATAGCAACCCCCATAATAATCTATTATGTTAATTATATCACAAACAAAATCTTTTGTCAATCACATTGACGCAAAAAAAGCCGTGATTTTTAATTTTTTTATGTAATTTGACTTTTATTTACCGCAAGCGGAGCATACGCGCGATTTGTTTGCCGCTAAAGCCTCCTCTACCGTTCCTGACGTAAAGCTTTTGTTTTTTATATATCGGCAGCTTTGACTGACGTGCCAGACCTCACCGCCTTCCATCCAATAGACGATCTCCCCGTTTTCGCTCTCTGTTTCAGAAGCGGAGCTACCCTCTGTCGCTTCTGACAACTCGGTATTCTTTCCGTCGGTCGAGCTCTCCGTCGTATCGACTGCTGCCTCTTCGGTTTTTGACTCTAAAGCGACGGAGTCATCTTCCGTCACCGCCTCGCTTTCGGTCTCGGTCTCGCTTTCGGTCTCGGTCTCGGTCTCGATTTCGCTTTCGGTCTCGCTTTCGGTCTCGCTAACCGTTTCCGTGATATCTTCGGTATCGCTCACCGAAACCGATTCACTCGAAAACACCTTATCTTTGATCTCCGACAGCCGCTCGCTATCCAACAGCTCTCCTCCGTCGAATTTTTGGTCGGGAGGCATAAATAACGAACAAGCATTTAAGCACAATAAAGCTACTAAAAGCAATACTATCAGATATTTACGTTTTCTTTTCATTCCAAGCTCCTCAATCCTCTATCAGCATATGCTCAAGGATCTCCATTTTGTTCTGTGAGAATTCGTACGCGCCCTTATAATCGTCGGTCTCTCTGCAGCATATTTCCATATCGGAACATGCAAGATAGAGCAAAAGTCTCGGCGGGATCGTATCCGAATCTATGACGTTTTTCAGGATAGCGCGCGCGTCGCGGTAATTTCCGTCAAATATCTGTCTTCTTGCCTTCAGGTGAAGCGAGAGCAGCTTATCGACGTCGGTTATCTTTTCCTTGTCGTATCTTTCGATATCCGCAAGGTAGGTGTCGTATTTTTCAACGTCAAGAATTACCGAAATGTATTTACAGAAAACGCTTCCGAACACCGAGGGATGCAAAAGCTCTTCACCGAGCGAGGTATCGGCCTCATAGGAATCAAGCGCGGGTGAGATCTCCTTTAAAAGTCCGAACATTACCGTGGCGCAGTTTCTCTGGGACGTGGTGTCAAACATCGTTTTTTCGGAATGAGTGATCGCCTCGTCAAGAAACTCGCATGTCTTATGAAGATGTCCCGACATCATACATTCCTCTGCAACGCCGAGGCAGCTATCGGTCAGAATAAGCTCCAGCTCGTCGTCAAAGCTGTCGAAGGACGACAGACACATATCACGACAAAGCTCAAAATTCTTGTCAATATACGCTCTTCTGATATTTTTCATGACCGAGGTCTTATTATATATAAATTCCTCGTCCCCCTCCGAAAGCAGATATCCCGCAGGTACGCCAAGCCTTTTGGCGAGATAGAAGACCGTGCCAAGAGACGGCAGAGCCGCTCCGTTTTCTATTCGACTGAGCATATTTCGCGTTATCTCGCTGCCCGCAAGCTCCGATTGCGTCATAAGCTTTTCGGTGCGAAGCGTTTTTATCTTTTTTCCTATATTCATACGCGCTCCTGTGTAAATTAAATTTACTATATTCGAATTATATCACATTTTTTTACAGATTGCAATAGAAAAACAAAAAAACAGAGGCAAAAACGCCTCTGTTTTTCAAAAACACTATATTAGTGAACGATGCATCTTTCGGTATCCTTGTCGAAGATGTGCATTCTCGCGGTATCGAGAGCGACCTTGATGGTGTCGCCTGCGCGGGAAGTAGATCTTGCGGAAACACGAGCGGTGAGCTTGGTCTCGCCGATAACGAGGTAGAGATAGATCTCAGCACCCATAAGCTCGGTAACTTCAACGTAAGAATCAACGGTGCTATCCTCAAGAGCGGATATCTGCGCGGGCTGGTCGTGGATACACTCGGGACGGATACCAACGACGACCTCCTGACCAAAGTATTCCTGAAGCGCGGGGTTGTTAGCCTTATCCGCGGGAACCTTAATAGAGTTGCCCTCGAACTCAAAGTAAACATCCTCTTCCTTCTTTACGAGAGTACCGTTGATGAAGTTCATCTGAGGAGTTCCGATAAATCCTGCAACGAACATATTAACAGGGCTATCGTAAAGGTTCTGAGGAGTATCTACCTGCTGGATAAGACCGTCCTTCATAACTACGATTCTCGTAGCCATGGTCATAGCCTCGACCTGGTCGTGAGTAACGTATACGAACGTTGTCTCAACTCTCTGGTGAAGCTTGGTAAGCTCGGTTCTCATGGTTGCACGGAGCTTAGCGTCGAGGTTGGAGAGAGGCTCGTCAAGAAGGAATACCATGGGGTTACGAACGATAGCACGACCGAGCGCAACACGCTGCTTCTGACCACCGGAAAGAGCCTTAGGCTTTCTGTCGAGAAGGTGGGTGATGTCGAGGATACGAGCAGCCTCTTCAACGCGGCGCTTGATCTCTTCCTTGGGGGTCTTGTTCAGCTTAAGGCCGAATGCCATGTTCTCAAATACAGTCATATGAGGATAAAGAGCGTAGTTCTGGAAAACCATCGCGATCTTTCTATCCTTAGGAGCTACGTCGTTAACGAGCTGGTCGCCGATAAAGAGCTCACCCTCGGTGATCTCCTCAAGTCCCGCGATCATACGAAGTGTCGTTGTCTTTCCGCATCCGGAAGGACCAACGAATACGATAAATTCTTTGTCCTTAACCTCGAGGTTAAAATCCGAAACTGCCGTTACGCCGCCCGGATACTTTTTGTAAATGTGTCTGAGTGATAAGCTTGCCATTTAGAATACTCCTCCTAAAAACTAAAGCGCATGAATTTTTCATACATACTTTTTTTACTATAACATTATACCATTTTTTTATCAAAAATGAAAGAGGGTA